>JASLDA010000042.1 GCA_030151745.1 Chitinophagaceae bacterium
GCATGCCGAACGCCCGCTTCGACATCCGGATCGACGAAGCCGCGGAGCCCGGCCCGAGGGGCCGGGACCTCGTCAGCTTTGTGCTGGACGCCAATAAGAGCGGACGCTTCCAGCCGATCCACAAGGCCGCGAGCGGCGGGGAAATGAGCCGGATCATGCTGTCGATAAAATCCCTGACGGCCCAGGCTATGGAAATGCCGACCCTGATCTTCGACGAAGTGGATACCGGGATCTCCGGCGAGGCCGCGCGCCAGGTCGGCGTCCTGCTGCGGCAGCTGGCTGCCTATCACCAGGTGATCTGCATCACGCATCAGCCGCAGGTCGCGGCTCGCGGCTCACGGCATTTCTTCGTGTACAAAGATGCCTCGGAAGGAGACCGCATCACCACCAAGGTGCGCACCCTGCAGGGAGAGGACCGCGTAACGGCCATTGCCCGTATGATCGGCGGAGAACAACCCAGCAAGGCCGCCCTGGAGAATGCCAAGGAACTGGTTGAAGATTGAAGATTTAAGATTGTAGATTTTTAATTGACGGGACGGCATCGCAGCACACCAATCTTCAATTTGCAATCTTCAATCTTCAATGTCTATTGTTGCCGTTCCGGCAGGGTGGTAATCTTTATGGGGATCAGCTTCCAGCTCAGGTTTTTGCCGCTGCCGGTGGCGTAGAACAGACCTTGCTTGGCCATGCCCCTGACCGCTGCCGGCATTTCCTCCTCGTCGTGGTCATGGCGGTGGCTGGTGATGATGATCCGGTCGCCGGCCTTGATATCCTTCGGCTGGATATTGTTTTCAACCATCATGTAATACTGCGAATTCGGGCTGAACTGCCGGCGCTCCGGCCGGGCCAGCGAAGTTTCCTTCCATTCGTTTCCCGAGCGGTAAAAAAGACCGGTAGCGGGGGGCTCGGGCGCATTCCAGACAATTACGAAACGGTACTGGGTAAAGGTCGAATTACTCCCCTTGATCCGGGTGACCTGCCGGGAGGCCTCTACGACCTCGTGCTTGCCGCCGGGAGCGGATTTATGAGCCTGGGCTCCGGCGGCTATGCCGATGCTTATGAGGAATGACGTAGCTATGAAGAAGTTGCGCATGATCAGTACAAGTTGCTGCCGGTCAAAAGACGGCAATTATTTTCTTCCGGTTGGTGCAAAGTACGGACCTGGCCGTGCTAACGGAACGTTTAAATCCTACCCGCCAATCTTCAATCTTGAATCCCGTTTACTGCCGGTTGAATCCCGTGATCAGCGCAGGGTGCATGGACGTATCGCTCAGCAGGAGCACGCCGGCATCCAGCTGCAGGATCCGGCTGGGGGAGATGCCCGGGAAGGCGATGCTGAGAAAATCGCCGTCCACCGTATAGGCAGCCTCCGTGCTCGAGGCTACGCCGTTGGTGAACAGGGTATCGTGGCTGGAGCCGTTGGCGTAGAAGGTTATCATCCGGTAATAGCTGGACGCGAACCGCTCGCTGCTGTCGGCCTGCCCGTTCCCGTTGCTGTCGATGGCACGGTAGCTTTCCCGCCAGCTGCCGACGATGCGGGTGGCGTTGGTGTCGGGCGGAGTATCGTCGCTGCGCTTGCAGGCAGCGGCAAGCAGCGCGCCAAGGATTGCAAAACGGAATAGTTGCTGTTTCATCGCCGGATCTGTTGCATAGTTACGACGAAAGGCCGTGCCGCTTCGCCCGGATCGCCGTGATTCCGGGAGGGCGGCGCCAAACTTTAGAATAGGTTTCACGACACCAACGCTTTCCGCGTGGTAAAATTTGCCTTATTTCAGTCTTTCAACAGCAATCATGGAACCTTTGACGCGTACCCCCGTTTCCGCGGATGCGGGGCAGACGATAGGACAGTTAATCGATGCGATGGAGCGGGTTATCCGGGGCAAGCGCGGGCAGATCGAGCTCGTCGTCACCACCCTGCTCGCCGGCGGCCATATCCTGATGGAAGACAATCCCGGCACGGGAAAGACGGTGCTTGCCAGGACTCTGGCCCAGTGCATAGCCGGCGGCCACGGCGAGCAGCACGTGGCTTTCAAGCGGATCCAGTTCACGCCGGATCTGTTGCCGATGGACCTGATAGGCTCCCATATCTTCGACGACCGCACGAAGGAGTTCGTTTTCAAGAAAGGCCCGCTGTTCTGCAATATCCTGCTGGCCGACGAAATAAACCGGGCTTCTCCCAAAGTGCAGAGCGCGCTGCTGGAAGCCATGGCGGAGCATCAGGTCACCTCCGGCGATGCGACGCTGAAGCTGGAGCGGATGTTCTTCACCATCGCCACGCAGAACCCCGTGGAAATGGAGGGCACCTACCCCCTGCCTTCCGCGCAGCTGGACCGCTTCTTCATGAAGATCTACTTCGGTTACGTGGACGAGCAGACCGAGCTGGACATCTACCGCGATTACCTCAACATCGCCAGGAACCTGCTCACGGCGGAGCAGGTCATCAGCCTGGCCGATGTGCTGGACCTGCAGGACCAGGCGGCTCAGGTGCTGGTGCACGACGAGATCATCCGCGCGGTCAGCAATATCGTCCGTGCTACGCGCAGCCATTCCGACATAGCGCTGGGCGCCTCCACGCGCTCGGGGATCGCCTTCCTGCGCTGCCTGCGGGCACATGCGCTGGTACAGGGGCGGACCTTCGTCATCGAAGACGATGTGAAGGCCATCACGCGCCCGGTGCTGGAGCACCGCCTGATTTACCGGAACAAGGAAGGGAAGGCGAATGCCCTGAATTCGATCATCAACAAGGAAACCGAACGTCTTGCCAAGCTCCGGCTTTATTAAAAGATCCGTCGCGGCGGTCCTTTGCCTGCTGCTGGTCCTGGGACCGGGCCGGCCGGCCGGCCGCGCCCAGGATGGCGGGGGCAATGCGCCTCCGCCGCAGGTCATGATGCCCAAGGCGCCGCGCCGCGTGGGCAATCCGGCGCTCCGCTACGAGGTGGACGCCAAGCGCAGCGGGACGGATATGAACAGCGAGGACGCCCTGCCGCGCAGCCGGGAGTTCATCCGCATCGACAGCAGCTACTACATCGGCTGGATGTACGAGGGAGCGTACAAGTTCAACCATGCGGCCGATTACCTGGGCTACAAGAACGCGATAGCCCCCCTGGAACGCGCCCGGCGGCAGATCGAGCGGGACTACGGCCCCGAGCTGCGCACCCGTACGAAGGATCTCATGACCTATATCCCGCTTACCGGCCGGCATATAGACTATGCGATCATCGTCAACTACCTGAACCAATGCTACCTGAACACGGAGCAGCCGGCGGAGAACTACAAGCTGCTGCGGCGGTATATCAGCTATAATTTCCAGCGGGAGTTTTTCGATGCCTACGATTACCTGATGTGGATCACGCACCGGAACCGGTTTTACACCAAGGCGAAATACTCCTTTCTCGGGAATTCGCTGGAGGAGAACGAAGCGCTGGCGCAGCGCTACCTGGATACGGCGCTGCGGCGCATCGCGCGGAACGCCAGGTTCAACGAAGGCATCTACCGGCCTGGCTATGACCAGAACGATTATTTCGGGGTGTACCACTACGCTTCGCTGCTGAATGCCTATGCATTGAAGATCGATTCCGCTGAAAAGTATTTCCAGCTCCTGAAAAGCTCGCCGGTATTCCCGCACAACAACTACGCGACCTTTAAGGCGATCCAGGGCAAGTTCCGCGACGCCGAGGCCGAATACCAGCTGGCCAAGCTGCAGGACCCGGGCGACAAGCGGTTGCAGGAATGGGCCTACTACACGGCGACGCTCGACGTTTATAAGGCGCTGCCGAAGTACGGCGAGCTCCTGATGAAGGACATGATCCGCAGTGCGGGCTCCACGCCGGGCTTCGGCTGGTACAACATAGCCCTGGCCCGCTGCCTCTACTACGACGGGCAGATCACCGAAAGCAGCCGTCATGCCGACCGCGCGGCGGAATTCAAGGAGCTGCATATCGGCACGACCCTGGGGCAGAGCCATTACGACTTCTCCATCCAGCTGAACAAGCTCATGACCAAGGACGCGGAATACCAGATGCGGCGCTTCGAGAACCGCGGCTGGTGGTACTCGCCGGGGGTACTGGGCAGCATGGCGAAGCTGCAGGGCGGGCGCTATCTCCAGGCATTCCTGATCATCAACCAGTTTGCGCAGAACCCCGAACGAGACCAGGTCATCTACCGCCTGTTCTCGACGGAAAGCGTGATTTCCTGGGACGAGGTGTATCAGCTGATCAGCAATTTCTCGAGCAGGTACTTCATCAGGCGTTTCGAGGAAGCGGCGATCATCGATCCGCGGCCGGAGATCCGGAAATATTTCCGCCTGATGGTCGCGCGACTGTACGTAAAGGAAGGCGAATACGACAGGGCCAGGCCCATGCTCCTGAAGCTGCTCGGGGATAACACCATCGATCAGCGCTACGAGAAGCTGTTCCTGGCGCGCACCTACCAGGCCCTGGCCGAATGCGCGGATGCGAAGGGCAGCGAGGCAGAGCGGGACGACTGGCTGCACAAGATGTACCGTGAATTCCCGCAGCTGGTGCCGTTTACCGGGATGCGCATGCCCATGCAGCTGCAGCTCACGGGAGCCGTCGACGCGGCCGCCGTAAACCGGCTGAAGTCCTGCAACCTGAATCTCGGGGCTTCGGGAGCCACCGCGGTCCAGGCCCGGCTCAGCTTCCGGACGAAGGATGGGCTGCACCTCGTGGATTACAGTGTAAGCGACGCGAGCGGGAACCTTATCGTACCCCTGCAGACCTACAGCTACAAGGATCAGGCGGTATGCGATCGACAACGCGCCTACCGCCGGATCCTTGTAGCTGTAGG
>JASLDA010000465.1 GCA_030151745.1 Chitinophagaceae bacterium
CGCTGAAGGCGCACCTGGACCGCATCGCGGCCATTTCCGACGATGCCGGCGTACTGCATGAGATCGCCAGCGAGCATACATTCGGCCTCAACTCGGTCTTTAACTTCGCCGTATTCCCCGACGATAAGAACGTAACGAAGCAATTCGTGCAGTTCTACCAGGGCGGACTGGGCCTGCCCGATCGCGATTACTACTTCAAGAACGATGCGCGCAGCGCAGATATCCGCAATGCCTACAAGGCATATCTCGTCAACGTCCTGGTAATGATGGGCCGGGACAGCGTCACTGCCAGGACCGAGGCCGCCGGCGTCTACGCCCTGGAGGAAAAGCTGGCCGGCGCCAGCATGACCCGTGTCGAAATGCGCGATCCGTACGCGGTATATCATAAGTTCAGCATAGCCAGCCTGAACAGCCTGACACCGGGCGTAAACTGGCAGGGCGTCTTCACCGACCTGAAGATCCAGGGCCAGGACAGCTGCCTGGTAGCCCAGCCGAAGTTCTTCGCAGAGGTAGCAAAGCAGCTGAAGGCCACTCCCCTGCCGGTCTGGAAAAACTATCTCCAGACACAGATGGTCATCGATATGTCTCCCTACCTGAGCAGCAACTTCAACGCGGCGCACTTTGCATTCTACGGCAAGGAGATCCGCGGCCAGGAAACGCAGAGCCCGCGCTGGAAGCGCGTTCTGCAGGTCGTTGACGGAAGCGTCGGCGATATGCTCGGCCAGCTGTACGTCGATAAGTACTTCAAGCCCGAGGCCAAGAAGCGTATGCTGGATCTGGTAAACAACCTGCAGCAGACCTATGCGGACCGCATCAAGCGCCTCGACTGGATGACGCCGGAAACCAAGGAAAAGGCGCTCGCGAAGCTGAACGTCTTCCTGAAGAAAATCGGCTACACCGATAAGTGGAAGACCTACGAAGGCATGAAGATCGTCCCGGACAACTATGCCGGAAATATCTTCGCAGCCAGCAAGTGGCAGTACGACTACGAGATCTCCAAGCTCGGCAAGCCGGTCGACAAGACGGAGTGGCAGATGACGCCGCCGACGGTAAACGCTTACTACAACCCGGCATTCAACGAAATCGTCTTCCCCGCCGGCATCCTGCAGTATCCCTTCTTCTCCGACGACGCCGACGACGCAGTCAACTACGGCGGTATCGGCGGTGTGATCGGCCATGAAATGACGCACGGCTTCGACGACCAGGGCCGGCAGTATGACGCGGACGGCAACCTCCGCAACTGGTGGACGCCCGCGGACAGCGCAGCCTTCGTGACCCGCGCCAATCGCGTGATCGATCAGTTCGACGCCTATACCGTGCTCGATACCATTCATGTCAACGGCCGCCTGACCGAAGGCGAAAATCTCGCCGACCTCGGCGGCATCGCGATCGCTTACGAAGCCTTCAAGAAGACCGAGCAGGGCAAGGGCGACAAGAAAATCGACGGATTCACGCCGGACCAGCGCTTCTTCCTCAGCTGGGCCCAGGTATGGCGCGCCAATACTCGCCCCAAGGAGCTGGCACAGCGCATCGTGACCGACCCACACAGCCCGAGCGAGCTGCGCTGCAACGGTCCGCTGAGCAATATGCCGGAATTCTACAAGGCCTTCAACGTGCAGCCCGGCGATAAGATGTATCGTCCGGACAGCCTGCGCGCCAAGGTTTGGTAAGATCCGCGGGAACCAATAACGGAAATATGAAGCCGGCTCTGAAAGGGCCGGCTTCATATTTCCGGCCCTGCCGCTCACTTCGGCACTTGCACGATGTCCCGGATGCACAGGACATCCCTGACCGTCGAATCCTTCAGATTCACCACCTGCAGGCCTTTGCACGAAAAATGATTCCGCCCCTGGACCGTAGACACCGCCAGCCATGCATTGTCGCCGCCGGCGCTCCGGTAGCCGGCATAATACCGGGGACGCAGGTTCGAGTCCGGAACCGCGTGCGGCGATTTGCCAGTGAATGCCGCAATTCTCACCTGGCGGGGCGTTTCGGGATCCCGGCCTACGATCTGGTAAAGCGGCTGTGTTCCCGGCAACTCCTTGAACTGGAACACCAGCATGGCTTCCTGGGTCCGGGCCCGGATGAACCAGAATCCCCCGTGGGAATATACGTCGAAATCGGGCTTCCAGTACTCGCGGCCGTCTAGCGTCCAGATATCGCCAGGCGCCCCGGGCGGAGGCGGCACGGTGGTAGGATCCGAGCCGGAACAGGAAACGAAGGCCGCTGCCAGTACCGCAGCGCATACAGGAAAGAGACGGGGCACGGGTTCAAGGTAATGCAGCTTCAAAAATAACTCCGAGCCGGATTGCCATGTTTCGCGAATCAGTTCACATGACAGAAAAAAGCCGCCGCTCAATAGGAGCGACGGCCGTTCTCTGAAACGAAACTATCGGTCTGTCAGCGTCCGAACCGGCGGCCGCCGCCCTCGGGCCGCGCCTGCTCGGGCCTTTCAAAGGAGCGCTGCGGCTGCATCTGGGGACGCGGTTGTTCGAAGGAACGCTGTGGCTGCACCTGAGGACGCGGCTGTTCGAAGGAGCGCTGGGGCTGCACCTGCGGACGGTCGAAGCTCCGGGGTGCCTGCTGCGGTTGCTGCTGCGGCTGTACCTGGGGCTGGCGAGGCTGCTCGAACGAGCGCTGCGGCTGCTGCTGGCGGGGCTCCACGGAAGGACGTGGATTCGGCTGGGGCTGTACCTGTCCTCCCGGCTGCGGGCGGGTGTTCCATACCGGGCGATCCGGGTTGGGCTGCGCGGGCGTCTGGTTGATATTGCCTCCCTGGTCCTGCCGGCGACCGCCATTGGGCACCTGATTGTCCGGCTGCCCCGGCTGGCGGTTCTGTATGACGCCGGGATTGCTGCGGTTGCGCATCGAGCCTCGATCCGTCTGGCTGCCCTGCGAGGGGTTCCCCACCGGGTTCCGGTCGAGCTGGTTCGGGCGCGCATCCTGGCGGCTTCCGAAGCCGGCTGCATCGGAAGGCGTATTGCCGCGGATCGGGCGCTCAACAGTGCGGAAATCCTGCGGACGCATATTGGCGCGGGGCCTGTCGCTTACCGCGGGACGGTAGATGTTCAGCTGATTGCCGCGTACCTGCGCCCGCTGCGGGCCGCGGGTATTGTTGATGGCCAGCGGCCGCGGGTCCCGGCCGATCGCCTGGCGCAGATCGTCCCGGCGCGGACCGCCCAGGTAGGTATTGTGGTTTACAACGTACGTATTGTTGATGATGGTCGTACGGTTGATATACGTGTTGTTATAGCTCGGACCATACGAATACCGGTTCCAGTTGCGGTTGAAGATGTATTGCTGGGGTGCGAAATTCCACCAGTAGCTGGGACAGTTATAGCCGCCGATAGCGATGTTGATCGAGATCCCGGGACCGAGCGGCGCCCATCCGTAGCATCCGCCGCCGCTGCGCCAGCTTACCCAGGCCGGTCCCCAGACATTGCCCGGGATCCACATCCAGCCGTAATAGCTGTTATACGTCCAGCGGCCATAGTGGAACGGGGCCCAGCCCCAGGGATAGCTCGAAACCCAGGTATTGCCATAATCGGTATAGGCCCAGTATCCGTTGGAGTAATAAGGCCGGAAGTCGTCGCCGGCATCGGGTATCCATACATAACCGTAGTCCGGGTCGCTGACCCATTGCCCGTAGGGCTCCAGCTCATCATAGAATCCCTGATAGTCGATATCGCCGCCGTAGTCGCTCTGGGCAATGGCCGGCCTTACCGAAACGAAAAGCAGCAAAAGAGCTGCGAAAAGAAAGCCTAGTTTGGTTTTTGCGTGTATCATGTGTGGGGGTTTTTACCTTAAAATGCAAACAAGTGGCCGGGAATTCACAAGGAAACGTTAGAAGCTTGCTTCGCGCTCGCAATACAATCAGGCGGGGCGGCAGTAAGCCGGCGATACCGCCCGGCCTCCTCACACGACCATGCTTCCATTAAACGTCAAAAATCAAACATTAAACATTAAACGTCCAATCTATCTGTAGCTGATCCGGTAAACGCAGTTGGCAAAATCGTCGGACACCAGCAGGGAGC
>JASLDA010000081.1 GCA_030151745.1 Chitinophagaceae bacterium
GTTCAGCTGGTACGTTTCCCCGAGGTTGAGGTAGATATCGCGGAAGGTCTTGTTTATGTAGCCGACATAAGATACCTCGATGCGGTAGGGACCGCCCACCCGGAGATTCTGGATCGCATAGGTCCCGTCCCCGTTGGCGGCGGTTCCGTACGTGGTCCCGGAAGGTTCGTGTATGGCCCGGATCACGGCGCCGGGCATGCCTTTCGCGGAGTCGTCATGCACAAAGCCGGCGATATTACTGCCGGTAACCTGAGCTGAAGCCCACAGCCCCGGCACCAGGAGCAGCAGTCCCAATACCAGGTATCGTAAGAGTGTTTTCATGCCGCAAAGGGAGCAGCGGGATTTTGAGTTTTTGTGAACATCATTTTACGTTTTGATTATTTAAGCCGGGGAAGGCGGCTTTTGACACAAGCGTCATGCGGACTTAATCATACGGTAATCCCGGGCGGGGAATTTTGGCACATACCACCAAAATCATCCGTTATGCAAAAGCTGGTTACAGTGACCGTTGATATTGCTGCCCTGCAATCTCAAAGCGAAGGATCGTTTTCCGTCCGTGAGATCGACGCTGTCGGTGAGCTGCTGGCAGAGGGCTGGAATATCGAAAGCTGGGAATTCATCACCGGCGATCAGGAAGTGTCCAAGGCCGTTATCCTGATGCTGCTGAACGACGGCATGGATGGTATCGGGTATGAAGAGTCCTTTTACGAAATGAACGAAACCGGCTTCGGAGACGAGGACGAGGAAGCGGAGACGGATGAGTCGGAAGCAGGCTCCGGGGGCGGGGGCGATGCAGCGGAGGCCGATTCCCGGCAATAGGCCGGGGCTGCTTGGCCCTATCACCTGAAATTCCGCCCGTCGGGGAAGATTTCCGCCTGTATCGCCTGCGGGTTTGCCTTCCTGATCCCTGTACCTGCATGAGCGGTGCCTTCTTCGTTGCCGTGGGAGGGTGTGCCCGGGCCGTCGCCCTGTTCCGGGATGGTCATTTCCCGGAGCTGCGCAGACATATTGTGGCAGTACTGCACGACGACATGGATCACTCCCTCCTCGCGCTGCAGCCGGCCCGCCACCATCAGCAGCCGGGCCTTCACGATTTCCCTGCGGTATTTGTCGAAGACATGCCTGAATACGACCAGGTTGGCAGTCCCGCTCTCGTCTTCGATCGTGATGAAGCAGATGCCGCTGGCTGTGCCGGGCCGCTGCCGCACCAGTACCAGGCCCGCGACTTTCACATAGGCGCCGTCCTCGAGCTGGCTGAGCGCGGCGGTCTCCCGGATCTGCAGCCGGTGCAGCTTTTCGCGCACGAAGCTTACCGGGTGCGCCTTGAGGGACAGCGTCGTGCTGCTGTAGTCCTGCACGACATGCTCGGCCGGGCTCATCTCCGGAAGCTGCAATTGCAGCTCGGTGCCGGCCGCAGCCGATTGCCCGGAAAACATACCCCTGGGCCTATCCTGCAAGGCCGCTATCTCCCAGAGCGCCTGCCGCCGGTCCAGTCCTATGGAGCGGAAGGCATCGGCGTCGGCAAGCCTTTCGAGCACCGCGAGCTCGAGACCGGCTTCCATCAGCTGGAGGATCGTTGTGAAGGCCTGTCCCCTCGCGGCAAGCAGCAGCCGGGTGTCGGCTTCGCTTATACCCTTTACCTGCCTGAATCCCAGCCGGAGGGGGGAGCGCCTGCCTCTTTTCTCTTCCAGCACATTGTCCCAGAACGAATGGTTGATATCCACCGGCCGGACTTCCACGCCATGCCTGCGGGCGTCGATGACGATCTGCGCGGGCTGGTAGAAACCCATCGGCATGCTGTTGAGCAGGGCGGCAGCGAAGATGTCCGGGTGATGGTATTTAAGCCAGCAGGAAACATAGACCAGGAGGGCAAAGGAGGCTGCATGGCTTTCCGGGAACCCGTAGCTGCCGAAGCCTTCCAGCTGCCGGAATACGCGCCGGGCGAAGTCTTCGTCGTATCCTTTGCCGGTCATGCCGCTGACCAGCTTTTTCTCCCAATCGCTGACATGGCCTTTGGCCTTGAAGCTGGCCATGCTGCGGCGTAAGCCGTCCGCTTCCGCGGGGGTAAAGCCGGCCGCGACGATAGCTATCTCCATAGCCTGTTCCTGGAAGAGCGGAACGCCCAGCGTACGGCTCAGGATAGCTGCCAGCTCCGGCTTGGGATATTCCGGCTTGTCTTTTCCCTCCCGCCGTCTCAGATAGGGATGCACCATGTCTCCCTGGATGGGGCCGGGGCGCACGATAGCCACCTCGATCACCAGGTCATAGAAATTTTTCGGCCGCAATCGCGGCAGCATGGACATCTGCGCCCGGCTTTCGATCTGGAACACGCCCAGCGTATCGGCGGCACAGATCATCTCGTACACCTCCGGCTCGTCTTTTTTATTGATCTCCGCCATGTCGAGATCCAGGCCGTACTGGGTCTTGGCCAGGTCGAATGCCTTGCGGATGCAGGTAAGCATGCCCAGGGCCAGCACGTCCACTTTCATGAAGCCCAGGGCTTCGATATCGTCCTTGTTCCATTCGATGCAGGTGCGGTTTTCCATGCGGGCGTTCAGCACCGGGCAGAGATCGGAGATCTTACCCCGGGTAATGACGAAGCCTCCCGTATGCTGTCCCAGCTGTCGGGGAAAGCCGATGTACTGCTCCGCCAGCTGCAGGGTCTTGATCAGCTGGGGATCCCGGGGATCGAAACCTTCGGAGCTGGCCTGCCTGCCGTCCAGCCATTCTTCTCCGAACTCCCAGAGCGAGCCCGAGAGCCTGCCGATGGCGTCGGCGGAAAGGCCCATGACCT
>JASLDA010000114.1 GCA_030151745.1 Chitinophagaceae bacterium
ACTTCGAGTTCCGCAACATCGCGATCGGCAGCTACCGGATCTATGGCGACGCCTGGGGCAAGAACAACCCCGCGCTGAGCCTTACGCTGACCAACAGCCAGCAGAGCATCGGCAGCGTCGTATTCGAGGAGAACAGCACTGATTTCAAGGGGCATCTCGCCAATGTCGGCGTCGGTCTGCCCGGGGAGCTGGCTTCCCTGAAAGTGTATCCTAATCCTGTTACTGCATATGTTCAGATCGACGGACTCGCTGCCGTGAAGGGCGATAAGACCATCACCCTGCGCAGCATGACCGGCGCCCTTATCAGCAGCCAGACCGTGAATGCGGCATCGCTGCGCGTTGCCGCAGACCAGCTTCCGGCCGGCATGTATATCCTGCAGGTCGCTACCGAAGCAGGCAGTGCATCGTTCCGATTCGTGAAGTAAGAGGTTGTCAGATCAGTAAGCTGATCTTGGGGCCGTTCCATTCCTGGGACGGCCTTTCTGATTTGCAAACCTGATGATGGAGGCTCCTGGCCCGCCGGGCGGCGTTTCCGGCAGAATGTATTGCGCATGGAGTACGGACCATACCTTTGCTCCAGGTCCGCGCAAGGGACACTGAGGAGTATGGCATTATGGATCGCTTCGCTGAATTCCGGATCGAACGGGAACTGCTACTATGTCGGCAACGAGGAGGAGGCGGTCTTCATTGATGCCGGGCTTTCCTGCCGTGAGACGGAGAGCCGCATGCGCCGCGTGGGCCTGTCTATGGAGCGCGTGAAGGCTATCTTCATCTCCCACGAGCATTCGGATCATATCACCGGCATGGCCGGGATTTCGAAGAAGTACAATATCCCGGTTTATATCACGGAGGTTACCCAGGCAAATTGCCGGGTGCCGCTCGTACCGGAGCGTACGCTGCGCTATACCTGCGGTACGGCCGTACGTGTAGGCCGGCTGAGCGTCATGCCGTTCCGCAAATACCATGACGGCCACGATCCGCATTCGTTCACGGTATCGGGGAATGGCGTCCGCATCGGCGTCTATACCGATCTTGGCCGCTGCTGCGAGCCGCTGAAGAAGCATTTTGCCCAGTGTCACGCGGCCTTCCTGGAAGCCAATTACGATGAGGCGATGCTGGAACAGGGACGCTATCCCTGGCACCTGAAGAACCGGATACGCGGTGGGAACGGGCATCTCTCGAACCGTGAAGCGCTCGAGCTGTTCACGGCGCATCGCTCGCCCTACCTGAGCCACCTGCTGCTGGCACACCTTTCCAAGGAAAACAATCATCCCGGCCTGGTGGAGCAGCTCTTCCGCCAGCATGCCGGAGCGACGGAAGTGTATGTGGCCTCACGCTACCAGCCCTCGCCGGTCTACCGCATCGAGCCCGGCTGCAGCTCCCCGGCCCCGGCATTTCAATACCTCCCCAGCCCGGGACCGGAGCAGATGAGTCTTTTTTAATGCCTTTAGCTTAAACAGGATTTGTGGATTGGTGAATTTGTGAATGCCCTTAGCCTGTATGGAATTTGGCGATTGGTCAATGAGGCAATTGGTCAATTGTGTTGGGAAACATCCGGTGCTTGCGGATTTTCCGTTCGATGCACAGCATTGCCGGCATAGGAGCCCGCGCTCCTTGTATAAGCTAAGTGCGGTTCCCGATCCACTGCAAATTGCCGACTGCCAATTGCCGATTCCGTATAAGCTATGTGCGGCTCCAGATCAATCTTCTTCCTCCTCGGCCGGGGCTTCGGGCTTCGGCTTGCGGGAGTGCATCTTGTGACGGATGTCCATGCCGATGGTCAGGTAGATGATCTGGGCGCGCCAGTCCTTATAAGGCTTGGTTGTGTTGCCGCTCGGGCCAACCTCGTAATCCGTGTTGAAGAAGTTGCCCGGGTAATACTGCAGCTTGAGTGTCGTTCCGCCGAAGGCCGCGCCGGCAAACAGGTAGGGCTGGTACCATTCTACCCGGTCTGACCAGAACTCATTGAACTTTTGCTTGTTGCCGCGGTTGACGAAGCCCTTCTCCCGGTAGTTGATCGGGAAGTCGACCCCGCCGCCGATGAAACCGTAGTTCCGCTTTTGCAGATTGCCCAGCTTGAAGCCCAGGGGCACGCCGCCGGTGTATATGCGGCGCTTCACGGTAGAGTCGCCGATCTTTTCGATGAAACCGATATTCTTGATGCCGATGCCGGTGAAGATGCCGAAATGCTCGTCGAAGTCGTAATTGAAGTTGACGCCGATGCCGATGGCCGAGAAACGTACCGGCGTCGTGCCGCGGCGCACGCCCGGGCGCTCGAAGACGGCCGTGCTGAAGATGGCCCCGTCGAAGTTTCCGCCGAAATACCAGCGCCCGACGGGCGGCGGCGTCATCGATGCCATCATGCTGTCGTGCATCTTGTGCATATGCTCGCGATGAGACATATGCTTGTCAGATTCATCATCGGTCTGGGCAATGGCGCTTGTCGCGAGCGTGCCGGCAGTCAGGAAAAGTGTCAACGTCTTGAGCAGGTACATGACAGAGGGGTTTGCGTGATAAAAGATGAAGCCGCAACTGTGGCGTAATATTAGCCTCTCCCTGCCATTTGGCATAATGATTGGCAATAAATTTGTTCCCCCGATCTGCCAGGCAGGCCGAATACAATGCTTGCCAAATTGTCGTAGAATCTAATGACATCAAATACAAAGAGGATTTTTGGCGCCCAAGATGCCCAGGAGATGGAGTTCATGCCCATTGTCCCGCTGGGAGAGGAAGAACTGAACGATGAGGAGAAAGATGCCCTGCCGGAAGATGTGCCGCTCATTGCGCTGCGCAATACGGTGCTTTTCCCGAACGTGGTGCTGCCCATCACTGTAGCCCGCGACAAGAGCGTGCGCGCCATTGCCGAAGCCCAGAAGGGCAGCAAGTGGATCGCCGTCGTCGCCCAGAAGGACGGCAGCAATGAGGACCCTTCCCCGGAAGACATGTATTCCGTGGGCACCCTGGCCAAGATCGTCAAGCAGATCCGCATGCCGGACGGCAACACCACGGTGTTCATCATGGGCCGCATGCGCTTCCGCATCGAGTACTTCTCCCAGGTGGATCCCTACTACACCGCGCGCATCCGCTTCCTCGACGATAATTTCCCGAAGAACGACCCCGAGTTCGACGCGCTCGTCTCCAGCATCAAGGACCACAGCGAGCAGATCGTGCAGCACTCGCCGAACATGCCCAACGAGGCGGGCATCGTGCTGCGCAATATCGAGCAGCATTCCTTCCTCATCCACTTCATCGCGTCCAACATCACGGCCAAGACGCCTGAGAAGCAAAGCCTGCTGGAGGAGAATAACGTGAAGGCCCGGGCCGAAAAGCTGCTCCAGATCCTGCAGAGCGAGCTGCAGCTGGTGGAGCTGAAAGCAGAGATCACCAATAAGGCCCGGGGCGAGATCGACAAGCAGCAGCGCGAGTATTTCCTGCAGCAGCAGCTCAAGAGCATCCGCGAAGAGCTGGGCGGCGAGCCCAATGAGCGCGAGATCCGCGAAATGCAGAAGCGCGCCGAGAGCATCCAATGGCCGGAAGCCGCGAAGGAGCTGTTCCAGCGCAATATCGAGAAGCTCGAGCGCATGCATCCCAGCACCCCGGACTACAGCGTGGTCTACAACCACCTGGACCTGATGCTGGACCTGCCCTGGAGCACATACACCACCGACAGCTACGACCTGAAGAAGGCCTCGAAGATCCTCGACCATGACCATTTCGGCATGGACCAGATCAAGGACCGCATCCTGGAATACCTGGCGGTGCTCAAGCTCAAGGGCGACCTGAAGTCGCCGATCCTTTGCTTCGTCGGCCCTCCCGGAATCGGTAAGACCAGCCTGGGACGGAGCATCGCCTCGGCGATCAACCGCAAGTACGTAAGGCTTTCCCTCGGCGGCCTGCATGATGAAAGCGAGCTCCGCGGGCACCGCAAGACCTATATCGGGGCCATGCCCGGCCGTATTATTCAGCAGCTGCGCAAGGTGAAGAGCGCGAATCCTGTTTTCATCCTCGACGAGATCGACAAGATCGGCAAGGACTTCCGCGGGGATCCTTCCTCCGCGTTGCTCGAGATCCTCGATCCGGAGCAGAATACGACCTTTTACGACAACTACCTCGAGCTGGAATTCGACCTTTCGAAGGTAATGTTCATCGCTACGGCCAACAGCCTCGGCGATATCCAGCCCGCGCTGCGCGATCGCCTCGAGATCATCCAGCTCAGCGGTTATTCCATCGAGGAAAAGACGGAGATCGCGAAGCGCCACCTGATCCCGAAGCAGCAGGAATTACACGGACTGAACGGCATCAAGCTGAAGTTTGCCGACAAGGTGCTGCAGTTCATGATCCAGAACTACACCCGTGAAAGCGGCGTCCGCGAGCTGGACCGTCTGCTGGCGTCCATCATGCGGAACGTGGCGAAGCAAGTGGCGATGGAGGAGACCGTGCATCCGCAGATCACGACCGGAACGGTGGAGCGCGTGCTGGGAAAGCCCAAGTACAACAACGAGATCTACATCAAGGGCCATCCGCCGGGAGTGGCCGTGGGCCTGGCCTGGACCTCCGTAGGCGGCGATATCCTCTTTATCGAAGCCGGTCTGCACAAGGGAAAGGGCGGCCTTACGCTGACCGGCAACCTCGGCGACGTGATGAAGGAAAGCGCGAGCACGGCCCTGTCCTACCTCAAGGCGCATGCGTCCGAGTACGGCATCGGCCATGAGCAGTTCGAGGAAAGCAATATCCATATCCACGTTCCCGAAGGTGCCGTGCCAAAGGACGGTCCCAGCGCGGGCATCACCATGCTTACCGCCCTGACCTCGGCCTTTACCGGCCGCCGCGTAAGGCCTTACCTGGCGATGACCGGGGAGATCACGCTGCGCGGGCAGGTGCTGCCCGTTGGCGGCATCAAGGAAAAGGTGCTGGCTGCCAAGCGTGCCGGGGTGAAGGAGATCATCCTCTGCCGCCTGAATGAAAAGGACGTGCAGGAGATCAATCCCGCGTATATCAAGGGACTGAAGTTCCACTATGTTTCGGAGATGGGCGAGGTTTTGGAGCTGGCCTTGAGTAAGCGGTGAGTGCTGAATTAGTCGATTAGCCAATAGGGCAATGAGCCGATTATGTTGGGAAACAACCCTCAGCATACTGAAGCCGTCTCTCCGGAGGCGGCTTCGTTGTTTACGACTTACGACTCATGAGCACATGGATCCCAGATTTTCAGGCGCCTGCCGCCCCGGTCGCCGCAGGCAGCTGCGCAGGTGTCGGGAATTATGCTTCAGCCTGCGGCGACCGGGGCGGCACCGGGCTCTGCGCTGCAATCTTTACCGCGCTGCATCACGCTTCAAAAGAATCCGGAAACAACCGCCGCCGAAGAAGCCTTGCGGCAGCGCGGCAAAGGATTTCCGCTGCGATCCCTGGCGCGGGAACGGGAGCCGATATGGAATTTGGAACAAACCATACTCATATGGTCCACAATCCATTTTCTTTAAAGCTCTGGAATCGGATCCTCATGTTGAAACAGGACATCCCGGCAGAAATTCCGCTTCTAATGTAGAAAACAGGTGTTGGATCTCGATCAAACCGGTGGAGAATGATTCCCGCGGACGCTTTATGCTGTGGCAATATGAAGTGCCGGCATGGGTCGTCGGGTATGAGCTCGATTGGCATGCCCAGGAAATCTTCGTTTATGAATTCGCACAGGATGAGGCGCAGCTGTTCGAATTGTTGCGGATCAGAAACATTGACCCGTTGAGCTTCG
>JASLDA010000521.1 GCA_030151745.1 Chitinophagaceae bacterium
CTATCAACGCCCATCATCATGTGAGAGCTGTCGTCCACATAGCCGTGCCTAGCAATCGCTCTGGCGAACTCTGAATACGAGCGATTGCTTTGCATCCAAGTCATGGAGTCAGATGTCTTAGCATTATTCTGGTACGCCTTCAGGCCGCACTTCTGAGCGATCTGCTCCAGAGCTGATGTCGAAGTTCCGGTTAGACCAGCGGTGCCGTATCCAGCCCAATACTTCGGCGCATCCCACACTCCGCTGATGACGTAGCGGAAGCCATCACCGACTGGTTGAGTCTTCCATGTGAGGACGCGGAAATCTCGTGTGTACTTGTAGATGCCATCGATGACAACCTGCATCTTCACACTGTCTTGCAGGCCGTACTGAGGCATAATGTTCAGCACGTCAACAAACTGGATCTCCATGACCGGTAGCTTGTATCGTGTGCTGGAACTGATGTGTAATGACTGCAAGACATTGCCTTGATCCAACAGGAATTCCTTCCCATTGATGTAGAAGCTAGCCTTGATGTTGTCGTTGATAGCGAACATATCAAATGATCAGGACAGGCTGCTGGACCGAACTCTTGTTCTTGGTCAGGAAGGTTTCGAGGCTATTCTTGTTAGGCAAGCCAAGGATCACTCCGACCTGGATGTCGTTGATTGGGTCAACCATTCCATTGAAGGCAAGGAGAGCGCGCCAGTACCCCTGATCCCCATAGTAATCGAATGCCAGACCGGGTAGATTTGCCTCGTACTTGGCTGTGATGGTGATGATCGTGTCTACTGAAGCACCGAAGCGGATGTTGACGTATGGAGAGTCCAAGATGTCAATGTCGCGAGTACCGTCTAGTAGGATCGTCTGTGGTGTTGCTTCCGAGTATTCTTTCATTGCCTACCTCAGATCTGGAGCATGTCTTTCACGTCCGCCGACGTAAGTGTGAAGACTGGTGCGAAACTAACTTGAACGGTGGCACCCATAACTCCGCCGTTAGGAGCAGGAGTAGTGTGCTTCAGTGTGTGCTGGACATTGGTGATGACCACGTTATCGAGCTTGAACCAATTGCCGATTGAGATGCTGATCTTGTTCTGCATGGCGGCTTCGATATTCTTCTTAGCAGCAATGCTGCTCAGCGCGCTCATCACCTTGTCATTGTTCTTCTGCTGGTCTGCAGCTTGAGTGGTACCCAAGAGTTTCTGCGTCCCATCCTGTGTTGTGCCAGGGATGGAAGGGAAGACTGTCTTCCCGAGAGCTGAGATGGCACTAGAAGTCAAACTAGCCGCAGCATCGAGCCCAGAAGTGAGGGCAGACTTGGCACCAGCCATCAGCTGAGGTGCAACAACACCTACAAACTCCTTCATCTTCTCAGGAGGGATGGTAGGCCCGGGGGATAGAAGGAAGCCAGAATCGTTGATGCTGGGCATCGACATTGCCAGCAGATACTGCAGAGGGATCATCACATCGCGCTTCGCATCGGACCATGCGCGCAGCTCGAATGTGACTTGGAAGGTGATATCATTACCAGCACCCTCCCACACCTTCAGTGACATGGACTGGGCGATCAGGCGATTCCCGGAGGCAGCAGCCACCATGTTGGCGATAGTTCCATCCCCAAGGAGACCTGCTCCCCAGGGTGTTCCCCACTTGACTTCTTGGTCGATGTTGAAGTCATGGTTAAGCTGACCAACAACTACGAGCGGGGTATTGCCACGACCCTTGATGGTTGGGTTGGTCTGATCCTGCGTGATGATCACGAGGTAGTTGGGATTCGCATTGGAGAGCGACGGGTCTGTGGTCGTAGAACCACTGAGGTCACTCGCATTCAGCGTCCCCTGGACCGCATCCTTCAAGGTGCTCTTGGCGTCGTTCAGCCACGTGTCTAGAAGTCCCATAGGGCATCCTTAAGAAAGTCGTACGAGCCTATCTCTAGAGTCGCGTATGAAGTCAGTATTCTGGCTTGGGGCGATGATTGTCCCAGCGGCTGCTGTCTGAGTGCCCTTGCCCGCCAGTCCAAGATACGAAGCAGGATCGACTGCATTGGCTCTGCTTGGAGCACCAGCCGAGACAGGGTGGATCTCGAAGTGTAGGTGGGCTCCACTGCCGATGCCTGTATTACCGACCTTGCCGATCACTTGACCCTGCTCTACCTTATCTCCGGGGCGAACAGAGTATGAGGCCAAGTGAGCGTATCGCGTGTAGTAGCTAGGGCTCTTGATTTCGACCATGTTCCCATAGCCATCGATGTCACCCTTGGCAGTCTTCACCAATTCGGCCCTAGTCACAGTGCCAGCTTGGCTAGCACGGACGTCAGTCCCTTGTGGAGCTGCGATGTCGACGCCCTTGTGGTCTGTAGACGCGCCTTTGATGCCAGTGTTACGAGCACCGAACCCAGAGCTAACTCTGCCTTGGACCGGCATTGCGAACGTCGGGCCAGTCTGGATCGTCTTCTCACCACTAAGAGCTTGCGTGATCGCCTCATTGAGCTGTGCATCTGAGTACGGATCCATGCCGTTCTCAAGCTTGATGATCGCACGCATGATGGCGAACACGTTGTCCGTATTCAACTGAAAGACGTCGTCCTTGCCAATACCAGTCTTCTTAGAGACGAACTGGATGTAGGACTTAGTGTTGTTCTCATTCGGAGGTGCAAACTTCTCAATCACCTTCTGGATGGTATTGATCCCGCGAGAGTGATAGAGGGAGATCTGGCGAGCCAAGTTGTAGAGACCTGCACCCTGAGTTTGGAAGACAGCGAATCTGCCCCCAGGACCAGCTTCCTTCGTTGCTCCAGGTTGATTGGCGAAATTCAGGTTGCCTGGATTGTTGTTCCGTATGCCGCGCGGAAGATCACTCTTGGGGAGTGTAACTTCCGGGGCAGTCTGTGCAGGAGCTTGCTGAGTTACGACAGCGGTTGAAGGCTTGGTTGACTCAAGATCTCGCTTCGCTTTATCAGCGTTCTTGAATCGCTTGTAGAGCTCGTACACTCCGTAGCCAACTGCCCCCACACCAAGGACAGTCAGAACAACTGGATTAGTCAAGACAAGAGGAAGCGTTCTCAGCAGAACACCACCGAGGATGCGAAAGGCTGGTGCAACGATGTATCGGAAGGCTGTCCTAAGGATCGTCATGGCTACTCGGCCAATAACCCTAACGAACATCTTACCGAAGGTCTTAACTCCGGACCAGATCGCCTTCTTCATCAGACGATACATCGACGACTCTTCGTCGCTCTCTCGGGCCTTTAGTTCACGATGGCGTCGCAGCAGAGTCCTGGAAGCGTGGATGATGTTGTCAGACGCCTCGTTCAATGCCTTGCGCTCTTGGATCAGCTTGGCGTTTGCGAATGCTTCCCTGACTGAGAGAACGATTTTGAGATTGGCTATTGGGGCCGTCATCTCAACAAGACCGGCACCCTCAGCGCGAATTTGCTGTCTGCGAACAAGCAGAGCACCGTTCGTTACGTTCATGGATTATCCAGCTAGCATGCCTAGATTGTAGGCGTTAAGCCCGTCGTCAAGCACATTGTTTGGGATCTGACTAACACCAGGGCCTCCAGGAACAGAAGTGCCAGGAGTCATGCCAGTGCCTCCTTCTGACGTCGTTGAAGCTGCCGGAGGAGTGGCAGTCACGGGGGCACTTGACGAGCCCCCACTAGAGGACTGTTGAACAGAAGGCTGGCTTGGAGTTGCCTTAGCCACACTAGGGACGGAGAATCCCGCGGATGCCAGCTGAGCGCTCACAGAAGCAGGGATGGGCGTTCCAGAAGCATTAGCGTCAGCCAAGATCTTGTTGATCTGATTGGCGTAGACAGTCTTGTCTGCTTTGACGTTCGTTCCCTCCCAGTTGAACAGGAGGTTAGATAGAGCGCCTACATTGCCCTTGGAACTGACCAGATCCGCAGCCTTCTCTGTCGAAGTCTTGGGCTTGTCACCACCCTTGATCCAGCCAAAGAAAGACTCCCACCATCCAGTGATCTTCGAGACGATCCAGGTCTTGGCCTCAGTGAACCACTCACCGACCTTAGTGAACGCGCCAGTCACAGAGTCCTTCATCCACCCGTACAGACCTTCGATGATGGGGCGCAGGACAGACACAAACAGCATGCCCCAGTTCAGACCCTTCGTTAGCAGGCTTTTGCCTTTGTGAACGAGATCCATAGGGGAGCGGATCAGGCGGAACAGGCGACTGAACATCCCCTGGAACTTATCAGCGAACCACTTCTTTGAGTCGCCAGCCAGATCACCAAGCCGAGAAGCAACGTTCTGAGTTGCGGTCACAAGCCTACGGGCCTGGACCATAGCAGCACTACCGACACCGCTGCCCATGCTAACCGCGCTGTTCTTCAGGCTGCTTAGAGCTGATCCGGCCCTATTGAATCCACTCCCAACAAGAGAGGCAGCAAGGTTCATGCTCTTGGAGCCGAGACCCCTAGCACCGCGGATCGCATTGCCTGCCAGGATGCCAGCATCATACCCTTTGCCGTATGACTGGACGAAGCGGTCTCTGGCGGACTTCTCCTCTTGCTCAGTCTTAGCCTTGCGTTCAAGAGTGGCAATCAGCTCGTCGTTCTGGGAGATGAGGGCCTGATCTTCTTGGTACTGATACTTCTTTGGAAGGCTAGACCAAGCAGACTTGAAACTGGCTTGTGCGCTCTTGAGGTCCTGCAGCAATCTAGGCGATACAGATCCAACGAATCCAGCCTTCAGCAGCTCGTCAACTGTCGCCTTAAGGGCACGCACCTTCTCCAGATTAGAGTTCAGTGCCTTTCTGCCCTCAGCAACAGCTTTCTCACGCTGCGCTCGCACAAGAGCCTTCCGAGCAGCGTCGTCATCCTCTTTCTGCTTAGCAGCCGTTACCCTAGCTTCCTCATCCAGAGCCTTCTTGGCCAGGATCGCAGCTGCCTTAGCTTTCTCGGCCGCTTGCTTGTTAGCCTTCTTGCCGACCTTCTTCAGATTAGCTTTAGCTGCTTGCGCGCTTCGGACGGCTTGAATGAGGGACTTCAGATCAGTCCCTCCGTTGTCTACGTCCGCATATTGCTGGGCTGCTTTTGCAGCACGATCATCAGCCATTTCTAGCCCCCGATGTAAACCATCCCGCTCTCAATAGCACTCTTCTTGTTCTCCCAGATTTGCTTGGCGCTAGCTGAGAGATAGAAGAGGCGGGAACTGAGCATGTTCTCGTCGTAGATGTGGAATTCCTGAGCTATGGTTGCCTGCATCTTCAGCAGGTCAGCTTCAGAAACTCGGGGAAAGAAACGAAGTTGCGTCGAAGGACAGCAGAGCTGTCCCAGACGCGCCGCACTTTCCACACTTGGTCTTAACGATTTCTTGGATACCGATGCTGTCCATCAGATCCCCGAACTTCTGGGCCAACACCACATCCTCCATGGAAAGGATACCCTCGTCGTAGAAGGCAAGCTTCTGGTCGAGGGTCCAGGTGATCTCAGGGAACGCAGACGGCAGGTCGAGGACCGAAAGGATCTTGGTCTTATATTGCAGTTCCTCATCCATGAAGTCAGGATGGTCCAGGAACTGGATGCTGTCCGCAACAGTCTCGGGGCGCATGCGTACCACGCGCTCACCGATCTTGTCATCCCTGAGAATGATCTTGTACTCTTCAGGATCAGGCATGCTCTCCAGATACCGCACATTGATGTCGGTTTCTTGGAACATCGTTGTGATGATCAACGACTCCTTATCCATTGTGCCCTTCTGCACTGCCTCTCGGTGCTCGTGCCCTTCACACTCGGACTTGACTGAGATCGTGTGCTTGGCAAACGAGTTCATCCGCAGCCAATACATGACAGCATTCAGGTCTGTGATGGAAAGCTTGAAGGCGATGTTCGTGTCGCCACTAGGGGTCATCAGCACAGAGCTGACTAGTTCCGCCAAGAGCTGCAAGCTATTCCTGGCATCCGCCTTAGCCAGCTTGGCTAGGTGCGGAGTGCGGAATGGTTTGATGTACAGATCCTTGAACGGATAGTACGCAAACTTGGACGGTAGATCGAGAGAGACGTAGTCCGCAGTAGATACGGGCGTCGGCTCCACGTTCGGCGTGGCAACCATGCCGTTGGCCTTCCTGTCGATCTGGGGCTGAATATTGAAGGTAGATGCCTGAGCTGTCTCAACTTGCGGGACGATCATCTTGTTGCGCTCGGGCCTCACAGAGCGGATAGGCTCTTTAGGAGCGTTCATAGCGCGCAATGCTTGATCGACGCGGTCCTGTGCGTCTACAGGGAATTCAAATCCAGGTGTTGGTGTGTTCATCTTATAGGCCGGTTATCCAACCGTTGATAGTATTCATCGCTGCACCCTTGAGGAACGAAGTCCCGTACCCAAGACCTGTGTCGATCAAGTTGTCAACGATACCCTTGTCGTTTAAGACTGTTACTAGCACGTCTTCCACGTGAAAGTTCACACGCTGAGTTAGGATCGCTGCATTGTCAGAAGCGAGTTCCAGCGCCTGTGGGTCGGTAGGCCAGCAACCCACATATTTAAGGTTAAGAAGCTCACGTTTGGTCACCGACAGAATGTAGAAGTTGATGTCCTTCTTGTAGTTAGCAGGATATCCCCACTTACCTCGGTTGGACCAGATCGAAGGATCTTGATTGCCAAGGACTAGTCCGCCCCATGCCTTCAAGTACTTCTGAGCAACACTGGCAGAGTCCATGAAGAACTCCATGCTCAGCGTTGCTACTGAGTAGCCTTCCGGGTAATGCAGCTTGTGACTGTTCCTGGTGATCGACTCAGTCTCGATTGTACGGAACGGGATGGTTGCGGATTGGACGTAATACCAAGGAAGGCTAACTGTGGGCAGGAGCCCGCCACCTCCAACTGAAACCCTGCTGACGACGTTATCAATGATCTGTTCCCCACCAGTGGCAGAAGATCCGAAGGCAATCTTCTGCGCGCTTGAGTCCTTCACGTCTGGGAGGAGGCAATACCAGCACCAGTTCTGGACAGCATCCGAGCGGGCATTCATGCCACGCAGACCGTCCCCAGGTGTTGCTGCGCCAAAAGCTCCAACGTTATCGCGGAGCTGAGTGATCGAGGTAGCTAGTCCGTTGATCGCACCTTCTATGTTGCCTTGACTAGCCTGATTGAGAAACGAAGAGACAGCGGTTCCTGCTGAGGACTTTATGGCATTCGCAGCAGAACCAAGTACATTGTCGAAGAAGCCCATATAGACCTGAACAGGATGGGCGAAAGGACTGGCGGGTTGGAACCTTGACGCCAGCCAAGCGCCAGGATGAGAGGAAGGGCTCGGTTAGACCTAAGCCCTCTTAGCCCCACAGATAGACGATGAGGGCATCGCTGAGGCCGTTACCGCGAGGTGCGGTTCGATTCAAATACAGCTCCGTCAGGTTAGCTCCATCGCGGCCTTGGGGCCTTAGATAGTAGCCGATCTGCGGATTAGGATTCAGACGAAGATCTGCCTCCTTAACTTCCAAATCCCGACGAACTTGCTGCACGTCGGGATCTGCGTAAGGCCACTCCTCACCAGTCTTGTAGACTAGATTGAGGCCAGCTTCGTCTTCGGTTGTTTCTAGATTGGATAGGCGCAGAAGCTCAGGACTGACACGACCACCGTAGTCACGAACAACCAGATCCCATTTCTGCTGCAGGACCCAGAGATCCCGAAGGATTTGGAGTTCGACTTGACTGCTGAAGTCTTCGTAGACCAGACCAACTGTGTATCTCCCGTTCTTTGGCTTTGGGTCAGGTGCTGACCCGATCTCGTCAATCACGACCAACTCCCTTTGCGAGCTGCTTCGCGGTGTTTAGGTCGACCGTGATGACCTTCGTAATCTCGTCGGGCAGCACCAGACGGATGAACTTCCCGTTACTCGAAGGGCGTACCCCAAAACGCATGCCATCCTTGATGCTGACGTCCTTGCCTCTGAAAGAAACACCCACAGGCTTCTTGCCACGATAGGTGAACCATTGGTAGGCTTCTTCGGGTCGGATCGCCGACCTAATCAGGAATGAGTACATACTATTCGCCTTGTGCGTTCTTCGTCTGCATCCGCTTCAAGCGGAGGTCAGCGATGTCCTTCTTTCGATCTAAGACTTGTTTCTGGGTCTCAATCTTGCTCTCAGGACTAACCTTCATCCTGTTCTGCCTGCTAGGCATGTTCTTCTTGAGGTTGGTGATCTGCTCTTGCTTGTTATCGATCTGCTTGTCGATCTGATTGACTCGTGACTTCTTGGCCTCTTTCGAGGCATCACTTGCCGAATCAGCTGCGGTCAGCTTGAGTCTCTGCTTGGCTTCGATCTTCATTGCCATCACCTATAAAATTAGACTTTGGTGCCCATCCGAAGACTTCACCAAGGTATTCGTTGAGCCGCTGCTTCTGCTCCTCAGTCCACGGGACATTCATCCAGGGGAATGGAGAACAGGCCGACAACTCACCGCTATCGACCTTCTCCTTGAGCTCAGCTCGGAACTTCAGGATGTTCATTTACCGGTCCAGCTGAGAACAGAGGCAGTGATGGCAACCACCATAGCTGTCTTCTCCTTATCTTCGGAACCCCAGACTTTGTTTCCGTAGTTGAGTCGGAAGCACCATTTCTTTCCGAGTCGCTTGCAGATGTAGAGCTGATAGATGCCGCGTACCTTGTAGAGTACTTGACCTTCATGATCTCGATCTGTCTGAGGATCTCCCCAGAACTGCCGGACATCGTCAGAATGCATCTGCTCGCCCAGCATCATGGACAGGTGGCTAGCGCGATTCCGGAATCCCAACCACACATAACGAGCCCAGAACGATCGTGGGTGAGCATTCGCATAGTACGTAGTCCCTTGATAACTGGGATCCCAGTACTCTGGTTTATCGCCGTTGATCGACACGTCGTTGTCCCACCACTTGAACAACCCGGGAAGATTGTTGTCCTCGCGCCGTGTGTATGTGAGTGCGATCGGAACAACCAATGGGGCCAGAATGTTCGGTAAGAAGTAGAGTGTAGACCTAGGCATCGTAGACACCAGGAAGTGCAGAGCCGCTGCGATACGACTGAGCAACGGAACATCACTCATCCGCATGACCAGCACAACAGGCACAAGATGCCACACCACAAAGAGGAGAAGAATCCACATCATGTTAGAACCCCGGTAGACGAGTACGACCCAGCTTCTTTTGATTCGCCTTAGCCAGTTGCAGGCGATATTCTGGATCGACCTCAGCTCTGGCTGCGATCTTGGTGATGTTCCAGTGCATGTCCTTCAGCTTGGACGACTGGTTGTAGACCCACTTATCCTTACCAGTCCTGGTCTTGGCCTTCAGTTCATGGTCGTTAAAGGTCCGGTTGAGGAGGGCCATCCGTGTACGACCCATCCCACTGTTGTTGCTGGCAGACGTGAGGTTCTTCGGTGCTCCTTTGTCCTCAGGCTGATCATCAGAGAACTCATCGTCACCCGAATAGTCTTCAGGGTTGTCCTCTTGGCCATCATGATCCTGGTCCAAGCCGAACTTAGCCA
>JASLDA010000161.1 GCA_030151745.1 Chitinophagaceae bacterium
GATGTCCTCGCCCTTCATGTGAATGATGGGGTAGCGCATGTTCTCCGGGTTGGTCTTGCGGGAAAGCAGGTCCAGCAGGCCGTTGCGGGAAAGATAATTGCGACCGTTGAAGTGGATGGTCAGGCCGGCGTTCAGGTAGCAGTAGTTCCAGATCTGGTTCTCCACATACTCCGACATGAAATGATAGTTCCGGAATACGGAATCGTCAGGGGTGAACTCCATGAGCGTTCCGTTCGTCTCTTCGGTTGCGGCTTCGCGGTATTCCTTCACCAGCACCCCGCGCTCGAAATCGGCCTTCTTGGTCCGGCCGTCCCGGAACGCCGCTACCGTGAAGCTCTGGCTCAGGGCATTTACGGCCTTGGTACCGACCCCGTTCAGGCCGACGCTCTTCTGGAAGGCCTTGCTGTCGTATTTCGCGCCGGTGTTGATTTTGCTGACCACGTCCACGACTTTTCCCAGCGGGATGCCCCGGCCGTAGTCGCGCACGCGCACCGAGCCGCCCTGGATATGGACGTCGATGCGCTTGCCGTGCCCCATCGTGTATTCGTCGATCGAGTTGTCGATGACCTCTTTCAATAAAATATAGATGCCGTCGTCTGCCGCACTGCCGTCACCGAGCTTGCCGATGTACATGCCCGGGCGTAGCCGGATATGCTCCCGCCAGTCTAGCGACTTAATACTGTCTTCGGTATAATCGTGCTGTATTTCCACCTTTTCCCTTTTAGCGGGTCGCAAATTAGGGGAATTGGTGGGAGCGTTCCGGGCCGCCTTCTCTTTAGAGGGAGGAATATTGCTTCCGGGCTTCCCTTTTGCCGGGCTCTCGGCTCTGATTGCGCTACTAATAGTGACATTTTTTTGGACGATCTTCTTCTTCACTGATATATTATTTATTACTGTATTTGATGGTGCTTTCCGGCTCCCGCCATGGGCGGCGCTGCTGCCTGAGAGCAGCTGACTTTCCGGCCTGCAAATTACTTTATCCACAAATGCACAGCTTCCGGGGAGCTGCATTTATTTTCTTGTAAAACTATTGAAAATACTGCCGTATAACTCGATTTTAACTCTAAAAAATTGGCGTTATCCACATCTTATTCGTACTTTTATACTGTCGGAAACAAGGGCTCCCGGAAGGCCGGAATAAGCCCTGATCTATTAAGATAAAAACCAATCAAAAGTCAGATATGTCAGTAGAAACGAAAGCCAAGACGAAGATGACCAAGCCGGAAACCGCCGCTTTTGATGAAGGGATTATTTCCAGTATTGTTATCAATGGTGACATTTCCAGGCTGAGCCCGGAGCAGAAAGTTGCCTATTACCAGCAATTCTGCGAACGCCTGGGTCTCGATCCGCTCTCCCAGCCATTCAAGCTGCTCCGCCTGAACGGCCGGGAAATCCTTTACTGCGACCGTACCGGCGCACAGCAGCTGAATAAGATCCACCGCGTAAGCCATGAGATCCGCGCGCGTGAAACGGTGAACGGGTGCTACGTGGTAACGGCGCAGGCCTCGACCCCAGACGGCCGCCATACGGAAAGCATCGGAGCCGTCACCATCGACAACCTCCGCGGCGACAATCTCTGTAATGCGATGATGAAGGCCGAGACCAAGGCCAAGCGGCGCGCGACCCTGGACCTGCTGGGGCTCGGCATCCTGGATGAGACGGAAACCGAGACCATCGCGCATGCGCAGAAGCTCGAGGACGCTCCGAAACCTGTCGCCGAGGCCGCAAAGCCTGCCCAGCCGGGAAATCACCAGAGCCAGTTCAAGCGGAAATACGAATCCGTGGACGAGATCCGCAAGGTGATGGAAAAGGCCAAGGATATCAAGGACATCGCCAATCTCTATTACATCAACGCCGAGCTGGTGGAATCCCAGCCGGAATTGAAGCAGTCGTTTTCGGACAAGAAAAGCGAGCTGCTGGGCGTCAATGCCAAGAACCTGGCCGCCTGAGATCCGGAATTCTGCTCTTCATGCCTCTGCGGTTATCCGCGGGGGCTTTTTTCATCCGAGCGCGGCCTGCCGTAATTTAGACGTTTATGAAGCTTATCCTGGCCTCTAACAACAAGGGGAAAATCAAGGAGATCCGGAGATTGCTGCCGGGGCTGGACGTTGTAAGCCTGCAGGATCTCGGCTACGGGGATCCTATTCCCGAGCCTTTCGAGACGTTCCACGAAAACGCCCGTATCAAGGCCGATACCATCCGGGCCCGGTTCGGAGAATGGGTGCTGGCGGATGACAGCGGCATCTGCGTCGAGGCGCTGAATGGCGCGCCTGGCGTCTTCTCGGCCCGGTTTGCGGGCGAGGGGGCTACCGATGAAGCGAACAATGCGCTGCTGCTGGAAAGGCTGAGGGGTGTCGAGGACCGCAGCGCTTACTATTTTGCCGTGCTGTGCCTGGCCGGTCCCGGCGGAGAGCTGCACTATTTCGAAGGCCGCTGCGACGGCCGCATCGCTGCCGGGCCTAAGGGAAGCGGCGGTTTCGGCTACGATCCGCTTTTCATCCCCGAGGGCCACGACCAAAGCTTCGGAGAGCTGCCGGACGGTATTAAAGGCGCAATTTCACACCGGGCGCAAGCCCTGCAGCAGCTGCTGAGATCGGGAATTCTAGAATCCAGCGAACAGTCATGAAATTTTCGGTCGGGGATAGGGTATTGCTGAAGCGGACAGGCGAAGAGGGATTTATCGTGCGCTTTATCTCGAAGCAGCTGATGGAAGTCGAGGTAGCAGGCATTCATTTTCCCGTCTACGCCGACGAGGTGGACCACCCATACCTGAAATGGTTTACGGACCCGGCGGCGCGCCAGGCCCCGAAGCAGGTGCGGGCAGCCGCGCTCGCCCCCGAGCAGCGCCCGCCTCGCCTCCATGAGACGCGGGATGACCTCCGGGTCCGGGCCCAAGTGCGCGAAGTCG
>JASLDA010000191.1 GCA_030151745.1 Chitinophagaceae bacterium
TATGCGACTCTCCGCTGACGGCGCCCCAGATCAGCGTGGCATGATCTTCCCCGGCCCGGATGCCCCAGCCTCCGCAGCCCAGCACCTTGCCGTCCAGCTCCGCCACGAAGTAGTGAGCCTCCCCGCCCCCAGGGGGCAGGAGACCGTCCTGCCCGTCCAGCCATTGCAAATAATGGCTTTCCTCCTCCGGCGTGAAGTACTTCGGGATATTGCTCCGGAAGATCCGGAGGCAGGCCTCCCGGTCGGCAGGCAGGTAAGGCCGGATATGGACATGGCTCATACACCGAATATCCGAAATGCCGGTGATCCCGATCCCTGAGCGCGGAGGAGTGCTCATTACAGGCTACGATACCTCGTGGCGCAGCAGCAGCGCACTGCACATCGCCGCCACGACCAGCTTAGTCTCCGGGTCCAGGCCCGGCAGCATCCAGACCTTGCCGTTCCCGACCGTCGAAACTGCGGCGATGGCCTTGCCGTCCTTGTAAAATTCAAAGCCGAAATACGCAGCCTGCATCCAGCGAGGCATGCCTTCCACCTTTTGCACACCATTGACGTAGATGAGCTCCCCTTTCCCGCTGCGGGCCTTACCGCAATCGGCATCTTTTACCACAGAGCCCCCGGGGTTATAGAGCACGAACTCCCAGGAACGGTCCGGATCTCCCCCGGGGATAATTGACCCAGCGAAGGAATTCTCGTATTCCATCGGGAGGGACAGGAAGCCCCGGGCCATGCTCAGCTCGGTGGATTTAAAGCGGCTGACCGCCAGGACGTCGGCATCGAGGCCATCCGGTGTCTGCTGCGTAAAGCTGAGCTTTTCGGAAGCCTTGCGGAATCGCAGGGTAAAGCCGATATCATAGCCTTTGGTCCAGCCGCGTCGGGCCCTGGACGTACAGAACTCGCCGAAGCGGATAACCTGGTTGAATTGCCAGCCCTGCCGGCCGCGGGCTTTCATTTCGATAGCACTGTCCAGCCCGGGTGCGAGCAGGAGGTCCTGCGCAGCGGCGGTAGTAAACGCGCTGCAGGTTATTGCGATTCCGGCGATGAGCTTACGCATAGTCTTTCGGGGAACACGCAGACCTCGCGCTTTACCCCTACGACAAGCTTCATGCGCAACACGGTAAATTCCCTTCCCGCCTCTCCGGGACATCAGGGCGGCCGCAAAAGCGGACGGCGCGCAGGAATTGCGCGCCGTCCGAAGGCTCTTCCGGCCTGTCGCGATCGGTTGGAGATGCGTGAGACGGCGGCAAGGCCGCTCAGTTGGCAGCCGTGCCTGCGACCTTCACCTCTCCCGAGATCGAGAGGGTCGCTACGTCATCGACCTTGAAGAACTTCACGCTGACCGTCTTGCTGAAGGGGCCTGCAGCCGCAGCATTGTACGTGGCGGTGATGGTCCCGGTCTTGCCCGGCAAGATCGGCGTCTTGGTGTACTCGGCCAGCGTGCAGCCGCAGCCGGGAATGGCCTTTTCAATGATCAGCGGGCTCTTGCCCGTGTTCGTAACGGTGAATGTCGCCGTAGCGGGCACACCCTGCGTCAGCGTCCCCAGCTGCACCGTTTCCGGCGCGAACCTGGCTACATCGCTTGCTTTGGTCTGCGCATGCGCCGTGTGCAGGCTCAGCGCCAGCAGCAGTACGGAAAATAGTCTCTTCATGATTTTGATTTTAGAAGGTTTGGGGTGATTCCCGGGACTAAAGTAGCTGCGTTGCCCGCCGGGCCGCGGGGGCACTGATCCTGCGCCGGCAAGGATTGCGTGAACGACGCAACCGCCGAGTAAACGTTAGCCTAACGCTCGGCCGGCAATTCGGGGATCAGCAGCCGGACCTCCGTGCCCGGGTGATCCGGATCGGCCGGGTTCGTATCCGCGATGTCCAGCTCTATGCGCTCCCCGTAGAGCTGCTGCAGCAGCTCCAGCCGGCGCCGGATAAGCTCCATGCCCCGGCTCCGGTGCCCGTTGGCTGCGCGCAGCCGCTTGCTGTTCTCTATACCGATCCCATTGTCGCGGATGCGGATGAGGAGCTGCCCCGGCTGCCTGGAGATATCGATCACCAGATGTCCCCGTATCCCGGCCGGCGCGATCCCGTGCATCAGGGCGTTCTCCAGGAATGGCTGCAGGATCATTGCAGGTATCTGCAATTCAGCAGGATTGACGTCGCCGGCCAGGACGATCTCCCAGCGCAGCTTGTCGCCGAAGCGCATCTGCTCCAGCTCGAGATAGAGCCGGAGCCGGGCCAGCTCCTCGTCGAGAGGGATGAAGCTCTGCTGCGCCGATTCGAAATTGAGCCGGATCAGGCGTCCGAAGCCGCTCAGGTAGCGGTTTGCCAGGAGCTTATCCTGTGCCAGCACATAATGCTGAATGGAGTTGAGCGCGTTGAAAATGAAGTGCGGATTCATCAGCGCGCTGAATGTCTGCTGCTGGGAAGTGGCCAGCGCGTGCTCGGCCTGGAGGCGCCGCAATTGCCGGGCGCGCCGGCTGCGGAATACGAGCTGCAAAGCCAAAACCGTAAGCCCGAGCATTGCAATGAACAACAGCGCCCAGAACCATACCGCGCTCCAGAAAGGCGCCGATATATGCAGCCGGAGCATGGAGCCGCTCCCCGAAGGGCGCCCGTCGCGGCGCAGCGCGCGGATGCGGATCTGGTATGAGCCTGGTGCGAGCTGCCGCAGGCTGAGCATATCCCCCTCTGCATCCTGCCAGGCATCGCCGTTGATGCGGTATTGAAAAACGGGGTCGGAGCCCGCGGGATCGATGCCCGCAAAGCGGATCGTCCAGTCGTTCAGGTTATGCGGCACCGACCAGCTGTCCTGCAGTAGCGTATCCCGGTCGTTGATGCTGATGCCGGTGATGAAAACGGGGACCTCCGCCACCTGCGGCTCCGTATTGCCGGGCAGCGCGTAGAGTCCCCCGGAGCTCGCTGCATACACCGTATCCGCATGCCAGGCGAGATCGTTGATCTGCCCCTGCAGGCCGTCCATCGCGCCGAAGGTCGTTACGCTGCGGGCAAGCCGGCCTGCGTGGTATGCGTAGCGCATCCGTATCAGCGCTTTATCGGTACCGATCCAGAGCTCGCCCGGTTTGCCCGCGCAAATGCTGGCGACGCCGCTTCCCGGCATGGCTCGGTTCAGGGAGATCGACTCGACCAGGCGCTCGCCGTCGATGACGAGCAGGCGGCTCGTGCTTAAGCCTACCCAGAGCAGGCCTTCCGGCGTCAGGCAGATATCGCTGATGCGCTCGCCGAGTCCCGGCAGCTGCGCAGCGTAGCGGAACAGGCCGGTGTCGTCCCGGCGAAAAAGCCCGCCGGCCGTGCCGATCAATGTCCGCCCCCGGGAATCGGCCGCGATAACCGTGCTGCGCAGCGATACGGAATCCGCGGCGATACAGGTTCTCAGATTCAGGCGAACTGCCCGCTCGTGGCCGCCGGCAAGGACCATGCTGTCCTGCCAGAGAGCCGCGCAGCGGTCCGAATAATTGAGCCAGGGCCTGTTATAGACGTTCATCACCTGGTACGACTTGTCCAGCCGGAGGCTGGCATCGCCCTCCACCGCCACGTAATACCCGTCCGGCAAGGGAAGGATGGCCCGGATACGCGATACGGCATGGGACCAGCGGGCGATATTGACCAGCGACTCGAGGCAACCGTGCCGGAAAAAGGCGATCCGCCCCTTGTCGTCTCCGCAGGCGATGCCGGCGGCGGAGGCGGCCACTACGGCCGGGGCCATGTTTGTGGGCAGCAGGGCGCCATAGCTGATGGCCGGCAATACCGATAGCTTCAGCAGGCCCTGCCCTGCTGTGCTGATCCAGAGATGCCCCTGATCGTCCTCCAGGACCTGGCGGGCCAGGGCTCCGCCCAGGGGCAGGGGCATGGGAACCAGGGTAGCGGTATCCACGAGCGCAGCGGCAATGCCGTTCCCGCTGATCAAGGTAAGATGGCGGCCGCTGAACCCGAGCCGGGCCGGGCTGAAGGGGAGATTACGGCTCGTGACCCGCTGCCCCCGGACTTTATAGAGCCGGAAGCTGTCGCAATAGAAATATCCCTGCGGCAGCTGCAGGCGCTCCGCCTCGCCCGGAGGGCCGGTTGCCTGCACCGCCGCGAAACGGTTGCGCCGCTCGTCGTAGACGACTGGCTGGCGGCGGTACGTCCAAGCAATGACCTTCCCCTGAGAGTCCAGGCTCAGCGCGCTGATCTCGTTGTCCGGCAGGCCCTGGGCCGTCGTGTAGACCCGGAAACGGTTCCCGTCGAAGC
>JASLDA010000194.1 GCA_030151745.1 Chitinophagaceae bacterium
TAAGCTAAAGGCTAACTATGCTAAGGCTCCCGATCCACTGCAAACTGCAAACTGCCGACTGCAAACTGCAACACTAAAGAGGTTCGTTACGACAAGAAAAGGGGCCGCTTAACGATCTGTCACCGGCAGGCTAACCTCGAGGATGCTAGCCGAGCTTCCGCAATTCCATTGCAAACAGCGCGTCGCCCCCTGCGGCGAAGCGGTTGATCAGCCCGCCCCGAACGGTTTCCAGGCCGGCCCCGGGCGCAATGGCCGCGATGACATCCTCATTTTCGGCGCGGAACACGGAGCAGGTGATGTAGATAAGGCGCCCGCCGGGCTTCAAGCGCTGCGCCGCATTCGCCAGGATCCGGCCCTGGCGGTCGGCATACCCGGCTATCGTTTCGGGATTAAAGAAGAACAATCCTTCCGGTGTGCGGGCCCAGGTGCCGGAGCCCGTGCAGGGCACGTCGCAGATGATACCTTCGAACCGGCGGCCCCGAAGCGCGTTCGCGGCCGCCTCCGCATCGGCGGCGTCCACGACCATGGTTTCGGGGGCGCTGAGCTTGTACTGCGCGAAGCGGTCCCGGAGGTTGTTCAGTATGGTCGCGCGGATATCGGTGGCCAGCAGGCGGATGCCGGGGCTTTGATCGGTCAGGAGCAGCGACTTCCCGCCGGCGCCGGAGCAGCAGTCCCACCAGGCCTCGCCGTGAACGCCCCGGAGGAAGGGGCCGGTTTCCTGGGACGCTATGTCCTGGATCACATACCATTCCGGCAGCAGCATATCTTCGACCCTCGTCCCGTTCGGCAGGGCGAGGCAATGCTCCGTGATCCATTCGAATGGAATGCCTGCATTGCCCAGCCTGCGCGAGATCTCGGTCTTGTTCATCCTGATTCGGAGGAACAGCCTCGGCTGCCGGACGATGCTTCCCGCCCAGGCTTCGCGCGTCATCCCCGCGGAAAGCGGCGTATCGAAGGATATTATCTTGTCAGGCTCGATCGGGGAAAGCGGCGCGATAGGCTCCGTGTCGTCCTTGGGCTGCAGCGGTTTGGGAATCTCCCCGCAATAAGCCAGCGCAGCCAGGATATGAGCCTCCGAGGTCGTTCCGTCCCCGATGCCTTTCCCGACACGATACCAGGCGTATACCGCCGCGGAGATCGCTTTCCGGTCGCGGCTTCCAAGCTTCGGCTCTTTCTTGAAATACGCCTTCAGAAAGTGATGCAGCGGCGTTTCCCCCGTATAGGTTTGGAGAACGCGGAAAATATGAAGCCAGAGCGCGCGCATAAGCTGTTGCTGATTGTAGATTTTAGATTGGGGGTGAGGAGAGCTGGAAATTGAAAACGCGCTCGGGGAGAGCGCGTTTCACTTGCAATATCGGCAGTTGAGCGTAGGCCGAAGATGATTTCAGGTTCCGGAGCCGGCCCGATTTTCAATCTTCAATCTACAGTCTTCAATCTAAGATCCATTACAGGTTCAGCAGCATCTTCACGGGATCCTGAGCCGCCAGGAGCAGCTCCGGATTTTCAAGGAGTTCCTTTACGCGCACCAGGAAGCTCACGCTTTCGCGGCCGTCGATGATGCGGTGGTCGTAGCTCAGCGCGACGTACATCATCGGGCGGATCTCCACCTTGCCATTGATGGCCATCGGGCGTTCCTGGATCTTGTGCATGCCCAGGATCGCGCTTTGCGGGATATTGATGATCGGGGTGCTCATCAGGGATCCGAACACGCCGCCGTTGGTGATGGTGAAGGTGCCGCCGGTCATCTCGTCGATGCTGAGCTTGTTGTCGCGGGCTTTGGTAGCCAGCTTGACCACTTCCTGCTCGATGCCGGCCATGCTCAGGCTTTCCGCGTTGCGGATCACCGGCACTACCAGACCCTTGGGGGCGCTTACGGCGATGGAGATATCGCAATAGTCGTGGTACACGATGTTCTCGCCGTCGATAGACGCGTTTACCGCCGGCCATTCGCTCAGCGCGATGCAGCAGGCCCGGGTGAAGAAGGACATGAAGCCGAGGTTCACGCCATGCGTCTGCTTGAAGGTATCCTTGTATTTCGAGCGCACCGCCATGATCTCGGTCATGTCCACCTCGTTGAAGGTGGTAAGCATGGCCGTAGTGTTCTTGGCTTCCACCAGGCGGCGGGAAACGGTCTTGCGCAGGTTGCTCATCTTCTCCGGGCGGTCGGCGCGGGAGGCATTGCCGTCGGCGTCCTTTTTAGAGCCCGGCGGGTTGGAGAGCATCTGCAGCACATCGTTCTTCATGATGCGGCCGCCGGAGCCTGAGCCCTTGATGTCCGTAGGGCGGACCTGCTTGTCGGCCATGATAGCCTGGGCGACGGGTGTAGCCTTGACGTCGGCGGCCGGAGCCGGAGCTCCGGTCTTCGCGGCGGACTGTTCGGGCGCCGGTGCCGGTTTCTCATCCTTTTTCGGAGCCTGGGCCGGCTTTTCGGGGGCCGGGGCTTCGCCGCCGGCCGGGGCCGCCGCAGTCTCGTCGATGCGGCAGGCGATATCGCCGATGGCCAGGGTGGCGCCTTCCTGTGCTACGATCTGCAGTACGCCGGCCTGCTCCGCGTTTAGTTCGAAGGTGGCCTTTTCACTTTCCAGCTCGCAAAGCAGCTCGTCGCGCTTCACGTAATCCCCGTCTTTCTTAAGCCATTTAACCAGAGTTACTTCAGAAATGGATTCGCCTACCGTGGGCACCTTGATATCGATCATTGCAGACTTTATTTTCGGGGCCTAAAATACGCATTAAAGACGGGATGCCGTTTGATAAGCAGATTGAGCATTTCTTATCAATGTTGGACAGGGTTTGACAGAGTTGGATAAAGTTTGATGGAGTTCGCCGGAAAGCTCATGCCGGGAAAGGCGGGATGTTGCGACAGCGGGATTCCGCATGTCCCGGCTGCCGGACCAATAGATCCCTCATCGGGTGGTCCGTCTATGCTTTATGCCGTTCCCGAAGGAACATTGTCCAACCTCATCCAACGCCATCCAGCATAACTTGCGCCGATGAGCGAAGTATCCTATCCGAAAGAGAAGATCAATATCCTGCTGCTGGAGAATATCAGCCGGGAAGCGGTCGATGCCTTCCTGGAGGCGGGCTACAGCTCCGTTGAAATGCTGAAAGGGGCGCTGGGCGAAGCGGAGCTGGCCGGGAGGCTGGCGGATGTGCATATCCTGGGTATCCGCTCCAAGACGCAGGTCACGAGGGCCGTGCTGGACGCTGCTCCCCGGCTCCTGGCGATCGGATGTTTCTGCATCGGCACCAACCAGGTGGACCGGGATGCCGCGACGGACGCGGGCGTGGTGGTGGTCAATGCGCCTTATTCGAATACGCGCTCCGTCGCGGAGCTTGTCATAGGAGCGTCCATCATGCTTATCCGCCGGATCCCGGACAAGCAGCAGGCGGCCCAGGCCGGGCGCTGGCTTAAGGAAAGCACCGGCAGCCGGGAGCTCCGGGGCAAGACACTGGGCATCGTCGGCTACGGGAACATCGGCTCGCAGGTGAGCGTGCTCGCGGAAGGGCTTGGCATGCACATCGTGTTCTATGATGTCGAGAAAAAGCTGCCGCTGGGCAATGCCCGGGCTGCCACCGATCTGGAAAGCCTGCTGCGCGAGGCCGATATCGTGACCTTGCATGTGCCTGCCAATGCCTCGACGGCGAACCTGATGGATGCATCGAGACTCGCGCTGATGAAGCCGGGGGCACTGCTGATCAACTATGCGCGGGGCGAGGTCGCCGATATCGAAGCGATCGCCGGGGCCCTGCAGAGCGGCCGACTGGCCGGAGCCGCGGTAGACGTGTACCCGGTGGAGCCCGAGCGCAACGGGGAAGCTTTTTCGACGCCGCTGCAGGGCTTGCCGAACGTGCTGCTGACGCCGCATATCGGCGGGTCCACGGAAGAGGCCCAGGCCAATATCGGGCAGGATGTGAGCTCCAAGCTGCTGGCCTTTTTAGAGCGCGGCAGCACCCAGGGCTCCCTGACCGTGCCGCCGCTGAGCCTGCAGATGCAGGCGAACTCGCACCGCATTCTGCATATCCACCATAACCGTCCCGGCGTGCTCAGCGCGATCAATAGCCTCTTGTCCGACGCCGGCATCAATATCCTGGGCCAGTACCTGAAGACGAACGAGCGCATCGGCTATGTAGTCCTCGACGTCGACACCCGGTTAAGTCATGAAGCCATGGCCCTGCTCAGGCAGGTGAAGGAAACGATCCGGGTCAGGGTCGTTTATTAGAGCGCGTTGGATGCTGCGCGTTGCGATAAAAAGGCATTCAAGGTACGGGATATCGGGCCACTCCGGTTTTCGGGAGGCTAAGCAGCTTCTCAGCCATGGAACTAACCAGGTTTCCCGGTCCGGGGCGCTTTCCAACTATCCAACGCGAAGCATCCAACAGTCCAACTGGGCTTCGTGGCACAATACTTCTGGGGTATGAGCCAAAACATATAACGCCGCTATGGAACCAGAAAACCAACCGAGCCGGGAGGAGCTGAAGCGCAGCACCGATCCGCAGCAAAGCGAAATGGACCTGAATGTATTCGGAGATGCTTTCCAGGACTATGCGGGGGACAGCAAGGGCCGG
>JASLDA010000222.1 GCA_030151745.1 Chitinophagaceae bacterium
GGCCCCACGACGTCGAAGGCCGTGGAAGATTCCGGGCTCCGGCTCGACGTCAAGGCCCCGGCGCCCAATGCTCCCAGCATGGTGACGGCCCTGGAGCGCTTCCTTGAGGAGAATAAGTGATCTTCCGGCACTGATGGCGCCGGGGAAGCCCCGGCATAAGAAATACTCGAAACGGCGCCGTTCAGGCGCTGTTTTCCATTATGGGAATACAGAGGGAATCGTTAAGAACCGGGGCTTTCCGGAGACGCGCATATCGCCATTCGGCCGGGGCTCCGTAGGTTTGCATCTTCCCGCTATTATGTCTTCCAATGCAGCTGCCGGCAACCGCCAGCTAGTACTTCGTGCCATCTTCATCGGTATGGGAGCGGTGCTCCTCCTACGCCTGCTTTTCCTGCAGCTGTTCGAGCCCAAGTACAAGATCATGGCGGAAGATATCGCCATCTACCGGCAGGTCGTCTACCCGCCGCGGGGGGTAATCTACGACCGCAAGGGCCGGACGATGTGCTATAACTCCACGGTCTACGACCTGCAGATGACAGCCAACAACGTTCCGAAGGATTTCGATTCCGCCGCGCTCTGCCGGGTCCTGGGGATCGATATGAAGACGTACTCGGAGCTGTACCAGAAGGCCAAATGGAGCAACGGGCCGATGCGCCCCGGGACCTTCCTGGCCCAGCTGAACAGCTCCCAGACCGCCCGTTTCGGGGAGAATCGCTACGCGTTTCCCGGCTTCGATATGGTGGAGCGCAGCATCCGGAGCTATAAGGAGCCCGTCGGGGGCGCATTCCTGGGGTATATCGGTGAAGTATCCGCAGGCATGCTGAAGAAGCCCCGCTTCGAGAGCTACCAGCAGGGCGACTATGTCGGTCTCGACGGGCTGGAGCTTTCGTACGAGGAGGTGCTGCGCGGCCAGCGCGGGGTTTATTTCAAGGAGAAGGACAACTTCAACCGCCCCCGCGACGCTTACATGAAAGGCGCGCTGGACACTCCCCACGTCGCCGGGCGCTCGCTGGAGCTCTACGTAGACCAGGAGCTGCAGAAATACGGGGAGCAGCTGATGCAGAACAAGCTCGGTTCCGTCGTCGCCATAGATCCCAGCACCGGCGGCATCCTGGCCATGGTCAGCTCGCCCAGCTTCGATCCGAACCTGCTGCGCGGCGCAGACCGCTCGAGGAACTTTGCCCAGCTATACAAGCTTCCCACGACGCCCTTGTTCAACCGCGCCATGAAGGCCTCGTATCCCCCGGGCTCCAGCCAGAAGCCGATGACGGCGCTGATAGCCCTGGACGTGGGAGCCATCACGCCGGCGTTCGGCTATCCCTGCGCGGGAGGCTATACCCAGTGCGGCAAGTTCATCGCCTGCACGCACAGCGGCGGCGGCCATGCGGCCAATCTCCGCCTGGCACTGGCCAACTCCTGCAATTCCTACTTCTGCCACATTTACCGGATGTCGGTCGATAAGCCCAGCCTCGGCGGGGTGCCCAAGGGCCTGCACGACTGGTACGAGCACATGTACAATTTCGGGTTCGGGCACCCCACCGGGGTCGACCTGCCTTACGAGATCGGCGGGACGCTTTTCGACACGACGCAATACGACAAGATGTATCACGGCACGTACTGGAATTCCTGCACGAACGTGTTTATCGGGATGGGGCAGGGAGAGCTCACCGTCACGCCGCTGCAGCTGGCCAACGCCATGTGCATCATCGCGAATCACGGCTTTTACTATATCCCGCACCTGGTCCGTTCCGTAGGACGCAACCCGCGAGACCCCTCCCTCAAGCCTTACCTGGTCAAGCACAACGTCACCAATATCGCCGATACCGCGTACCAGATCGTAGGGCTGGGCATGATGGACGTGGTGAACCACGGCACCGGCACCGTCGCGAAGATGGACGGTATCGAGGTTTGCGCGAAAACGGGTACGGTGGAAAACTACGCGCGGCTGAACGGCGTTCGCACCAAGCTGCAGAACCACTCGATGTTCGTGGCCTTCGCCCCGCGGGTGAACCCGAAGATCGCCATTGCCGTGACCGTGGAGAATGCCGGCTACGGCGCTACCTGGGCCGGCCCGATCGCCTCGCTGATGATCGAGAAATACCTGAACGATACGATTGCAGCCAAGCGCAAGCCCCTGGAGGAGCGGATGCTGAAAGGCAACGTCATCAATATGCGCCAGGTCACGATCCGCGACTCGACGCAGCGGGCCGAAGACCGTATGCGGCAGGAGCGCCGGGCGCTGGCACTGCTGCAGCGCGACAGCCTGGAGCGCGCCTATGACAGTGTCGTCCTCCTCCGGTATATCCAACTGTATTTTCCCAAACGCAAGTAAGAGCCGCACCGATCTATGTCCGACACAAACCGCTCCCTGTTCAGCCGGCTGGACGCTCTGACCTTTGCGCTGTACCTGGCCCTGGTGCTGATCGGCCTGGTGGCCGTATATTCCGTGGAATACCGCAGCACCGACATCGGCTATTTCACCCTCGGGAAAAACTACACCAGCCAGACGATCTTTTTCGGGCTTTCCCTCTTCGTCGGGCTGATCATCCTCTTTACGGACAGCAAGGCGTTCGCCTCGATCGGCTTCCTGTCGTACCTGCTCGGCATACTGCTGCTGATCGTCACCATCTTTTTTGGTAAGGACGTGAAAGGCTCGCATTCCTGGCTGAGCATCGGGGGCGTCCGGTTTCAGCCCGGAGAGGTCTGCAAGATCTTCACCTCCCTCGCCATCGCCAAATTCCTGTCGCTGCCGGAGACGAACTTCAAGACGCTGAAAGACCGCACGATCGGCATTGCGATCGCCATGCTGCCGGCGGTGATCATAATCCTGCAGAACGAAACCGGGCTGGCGCTGGTGTACTTTTCCTTCATCCTGGCCATGTACCGGGAAGGCCTGCCGAACAGTATCCTGATCATCGGCTTTTCCGTCGTCGCGCTCGGCCTGGCAAGCCTGCTGCTGCAGCGCACGACCCTGTTCATCATCCTGACCTCGCTGCTTGTCGTGGCGATCTACGTGACGCGGAAGCAATTTCTGAAGAACGGCCTGCTCCGCACCGTCATCATAGGCTCCTATGTCGTCGCTATCGGTTTCTCCCAGTTCGTCATTCCCTTCGCCTTCAAGAAGGTGCTGCAGAAATACCAGATAGAGCGTATCTACAGCATGCTGGGCACCGAAGTGCCGCAGGACTATGTCAAGGTGGAGACGGTGGACCCCGAAGCCCCGCCGCCGAAGAAGAAGGACTACAATTACAACGTCAACCAGTCCAAGATCGCTATCGGCTCCGGGGGGCTGTTCGGCAAGGGGCTGGGCAACGGCACCTCGACCAAAAACAACTTCGTGCCCGAACAGCATACGGATTTCATCTTCTGTGCGATCGGGGAACAGTTCGGGTTCATAGGCAGCCTGGTGCTGATCCTGATCTACGTGAGCCTGATGATCCGCATCTCGATCCTGGCCGAGCGGCAGCGGAGCACTTTCAGCCGGGTATACGCCTATTGCGTCGCCAGCATCCTGTTCTTTCACTTCGCCATCAACTTCAGCATGACTATCGGCCTGGAGCCGGTGATCGGCATCACCCTGCCCCTGCTGTCCTACGGCGGCTCATCCCTGCTCTCGTTCTCCATCCTGATCTTCATCCTGCTCCGGCTCGATGCGGACCGGCAGGTGCTGATCCGATAATTGGTAAATTAGTCAATGAACAATTAGC
>JASLDA010000506.1 GCA_030151745.1 Chitinophagaceae bacterium
TACGGCTGGGCAAGCCATAGTAGCTCATGGTGTACAATCCGCAGCCGTACCGGAACAGGCTGGCTGCATCGGTCTTGCCCTGCAGGCCCTGCATTTCCCGGGCGAATTGCAGCTTGGTATAGAGCGCGGCATGCACGCTGCTGTCGGGATATATCAGGTCGGGGATCTGTGCCGTGAAGGGATCCGGGAACGCATTGCGCTGCAGGAGACTGTCGGGTACCTGCTGCAGCACGCTCAGGGCCCTGCTCCATTCGTAGATGCGGATGTACTTGGTGCCTTCGAGCTCTTTCAGGCTGGCATCCGTATAAGGACTGTTCTGCGTCAGCCAGCGGTCCCAGGCGGTCTTTCCGCTGCCGGAATAATAGGCCTGGAGCTCACGGAGCCTGGTCACGGACATGCGCTCCAGCAGCGTTCCTGGCAGGTCCTGGTAGTCGTCGGCGACGTAGAACCTGCCGTATTGCCGGTCGACGCGCGCCAGGGTGTAGACGGCCTTTACCGTATCGTGGTTCTGCAGGTAAGCAGTGCCGACGACGGTGCTCATTATATCCCGGTAGATCTTGGCATATGCGGGGTCTGTCTCGCCACGCTTTTCGATGCGCTGCAGCCGGGGCAGCAGCTCGGCCTCCGTCTTTGCGTCGAGCCGGCCGTGGCTGCGGATCAGGATCACGGTGCCGATCACCTCGCGCAGGGAGCGCTCGGGGCCGCTCAGATCTTTGTCGGTTGCCTGAGCCAGGATCGTTCCGGCCCGGTCATAATCGTCGTTCATACTGTACAGGTATGCCGCCGCCAGCATCCAGAAGCCCCGGTCCCGGACCTTGCCTTCATTCCGCACCTGGTCCGCGAAGCTTATCAGTTTCGGGATATAGTTTTTCCAGGCAGCTATGCGCGACTTGGCGTCCTGTGACTGATAGGGCGATTCTCCGAGGTACTTGTCGTAGTACCAGAGACCGCTCTGCAGGTTCCGCTGACTGAGCAGGCGGTCCTGCTGATAGCGTTCCTCCACCTTGTTGATCTCGCGCGTGAACAGGACCTTCAGCCCGCGTACGGCAGGGTCGGCTGTATATGCAGCTTTCAGCTGCGGCAGCGCCTGCTCGTATTCGTTGAGGCCGTCCATCAGGTGTACGACGGCTTTCTCGTGCGGATTCCTGCACTGCGCCAGTACGGCTTTCTTATCGCGGGTCGTGGCCCAGTCGAAAGACGTGTAGCTGGACTTTTTCAGTCCGTCGCTGCCGTCGAACACCAGCGAATAACAGTAAGCCGCTTCCGCTTTACGCCTGAGGCGGAACAGGGCGCCGGCCTTGTACCCGAGGCAACGGTAGAAGATCTGGGAGCCCGCTGTTTTTTCATCCCCTACGAGCGCCGTATAGAGCTGCAGCGTCAGGGGATACGACTCGTTCAGGAAGGCAAGCCGCAGGACCTGGTAGGCATAGCGTTCGCGGATCATCCCGTTCTTCGCGGCCTTCTGAAGCTGCAGGCCGTTTCGCAGCAGCCTGCCGCGCTTGGCCGTATCCGGCGCGGGAGCGTCCCAGCCGTCTGCAGGGACGGCTACTTCCTCGCATTGCTTGGCATACATCAGGTAGCCGAGCGCTTCGAGGTCCCTGCTCTGCTGAAACCATTTCGTAAGCCCGTTCGAAGCCTCGGCCGGCGCCAGCTTCAGCGGCTTTGCCTTTTCCTGGTTGTAGTAAAGGCTGCTCAGGCTGGCATAGGGAAAGCGGTAGATGAATGAATCGAGGTCCGCTGCGGAAACCTGGTTGCCTGTATAGGCCGCCCATTCCTGCAGGTTTGCGTCGGCAACGGCCGCCGTATCGCCGGGACCTTCGAAGTAGTCATCGTAGTACTTGATCCAGCCGGTATAGTGAAACGGCAGGAAGGCCGGAGCCTCGTTTACCGAAGGCGGGAAGAACTGCGGATAATAATCGTAAGGATCGGGCCCGTCCGTGCAGGCGATCACGATTTTGTAAAGGATAAAACTCAGGGCCAGGCTGCTAGTCAAAAGCGCTGTAGATCGCTTCCGGTTCATCATCGGGATGTTTGGCTAAAGTTAGACTGTCGCAATGGAAGAGCAGGACGCTGAGGCTGTCGTTGCGGATATTGCGGGCCGCGAAGCGGGCCATGCGCAGGACATCCCTATACTCCGACTTTTCCGTGCGGACAATATCGCCGCCACGGAGGGGGTAGCCCCCGATACTGCAGTCCGCGAGACAGGTATAAAGGTTAGTGCCGGATGCCCTGAAGAGCGGCGAGGCGGCAACGGACTCCGGCGGCAGGTCGCGGAGAATGCCGCGCAGCTTGCCGTCGCGGAACAGCAGGCACCAATCGAACAGGGGGAGGGCTACGTCCAGGGGCAGGGGATAGTCGCCGAGATGCCGGAGGTACTCTTCCGCCAGCTCCGGGTTCAGGATGGAGTTATGCGCCCCGGGTTTTCTAAGACTTCCCATATTGTAGCACATCAGCAAGCCCCGGTCGGCAGGGGGAATTCCGGAGCGACTCTGATACTTGATCTGGTGCAGGCGGATCGTGCAGCTGAGCCGCCTGTCCCTGAAAAACGGCTGCAGGCGCAACTCGCGTAGCAGGCTGAAATACCGGTCCCGGTTCGCAGCCGTCCAGTCGCAGTCGAGCTGGATCTCCGCCGGCGGCTTTGCACCGGTGAAGAGACTGTTCAGCAGCTTGTCGATCTTGGCGGCGAGCGCAGGAATTTCCTGCTCCGGCGTCGCATTCAGCGCTTCCTGGGTGATATAGACGACGGGCACGACCCGGAGCTCTCCCAGCGAGCCCGGTGCGCCCCGGACAATGCCTGCAGGTTGCACCCGGCCGTCGGCTTCCCGGACTACGTCGAAGCAGCGCAGGTATAGCTCCCTGCAGCCTGCGTCCGCAAGGCGTTTTCTTTCATATGGAGTCGGACTGAATGCCGTTTTCCAGTAGTACATGCCCCGCGTTACCGTATGCGGCTGCCGCCTGCAGCCCAGGCAGAGCAGCAGCAATAACAGGAGCTTTGGCAGGATGGAGGAGGTGGTCAATTGGTCAATTAGTCAATTAGTCAATTAGT
>JASLDA010000235.1 GCA_030151745.1 Chitinophagaceae bacterium
CGATGACGAGGGCGGGGCGATCCAGGCGGCCCGCCTGCTTCTCGGCCAGGACATGGGCCAGCGCCTGGGCCGTCTTGCCCAGGCCCATGTCGTCGGCCAGGACGCCCGCCAGCCCCTGCTCGCGCAGGTACTGCAGCCAGGCCAGGCCGTGCAGCTGATAGGGCCGCAGCGCAAGGCCGAGACCGGCCGGCTGCACCATCGCGGCGGGCGCGCCGGCCTCCAGCAGGCGCCGGCCCAGGGCCTTCAGGCCTGCGTCACCGTGGATATGCCAGCGGCCGCGCGACTCTTCCTCGAGGCAGCGGATGCGGTCGGCATCCCAGGCGTTGAGCTTGAGCGGCTGGCCCTTCTCCAGTTGGACCGGCTTCAGCAAGTCCAGCAGCGCCAGCATGATGGCCTTGAGCGGCGCGGCCTGCGCATGAAAACGCCGGCCGCCCGGCGCGCGCAGCGAGATGACGGCATCGTCCTCGATGGCGCCGATTTGATCAGCGAGCTCGGCAGGGATACCAGCAGCCCGCTCCCGGAAAAGGTCTGATTTGCGTCACCGCCCCTGTAAATGGACACGGACACGTTCCCGAGCACATTCAGATCGAGGAGGGTGGGATTGGCGATCTCGAACCCTGCATAGGTCCCGGATGGGTATGTGCCCACGGCACTGCGCACGGAAACGCTTCCCGTCGTCGCGACGCCGGCGGTCAGGAAGATAGAGGCTGCGTTGAGAGTGTCGCCATCCAGCAGATTGCCTATCGAGTCGATGCGGCAAAGCGCGCAGGCCGCTCCGACGAAGCCGGTGCGCGGCGTATTGATATAGACCGGGTGGCTGAGCTCCTTTTGCGCTACCGGGATATTGCATGGCGGCGTAGGCCCCGCGCAGAAGTTGCGGATGACGGCGCCGTAGACGCGCGTGGTGCCTAGATTCACGCCTATCGGCTGGTTCATCGTCAGCTGCACTTCATCGAAGGCTGTGGCAGTCACGAACCCTATGGTCTGCCGGCCGGAGTTCCCGAACAGGGATGCGCCCAGCAGCAGGTTCGTGCCGCTTGCCGATCCGACGAGCGTGTCGTCCCGGTAGATATTGATCGTGATATTGCTCAGCAATCCCAGTCCGAGCAGCCCGCGGTTTTCGATATCGAATCCGGCGAAATAGCCGGACGGATAGTCTGCGACCACATTCTTCACGGCCAGCGTGGCCGTGCTGAGCACTGAAACGGAAAGCGGGATGCCGAGGTCTGCGTAGTTGTTCGTATCGGCGTCGACGACGCGGTCGAGATTGTTCCAGTTGTTGGTCGTCACACCTGTGACACCGGTCTTGACCGAGTCGACGATGCTGGCATAATTCGCGAAGCGGGGATGCACCGGCACATTGCACGGCGCGCTGGTCAGCGAGGTACAGCTGCCGGTTCCGCGCATGACCGCGTTGTACACCTGGAATGTCGTCAGCGAAAGCGCCGCCGTATAGGTGACCTCGACTCTGTTGAATGGCCTGTTTGTGTAGAAGCCGACTTCGCCGATATTGGTACCCAGCGAAACGCCGAGCAGGGAGCCGGAGCCCACCGTCTCCTGCGGCGTGCTCCCCAGATAGGTGCGCAGCGTAACGCCGCTGAGTGCGCTCACGTTCAGCCCGCTGAAGCCGATGACGAACCCGGCATAGTTCCCGGCGCTGTAAGTGTTGGTGCCGTCGATGACGGTAAGCGTCGCCGAGCCCAAAAGGACGACGGTCGCATCTGCATGGTCTGTAGTGCTGGCGTTGATGACATTGCCAGGTACATTGGTCACGGCGCTCCACCCGGAACCGACACCGGTGGTCGAACTGCTGACGGACAGGGAACCGAAGTTCGGGGCCGTCACAGGTACGGATGTGAGCGAGCAGCTCAGGTTGCCCTGCTGGGCAGAGGCTGTAGTAATTCCGGCGAGGAACAGCACGACAAGCATTGAAAGCCAGCTTCCTGGGAATCGAGTCTTTGGCGCAGCACTCCAGTTTTGCCGGATAGGGACGGGGTCAAGAGTAGAAGTTGTCATACGCATGGAATATTGCTGTTAACAAAATTCCGCGGCCTTCCCAGCCCTCTTTTTACGGGAATTACTACAATTACACGGTGAGAGTACTATATACAGTACAATTATATTGGTTAATTATTTAGTCAAACGGCAATTTCAGCAGCATTATGGCATGAATATTACATTCATAATCGCATGCAGCAATTCATTTTTGACTTTTAAGTTTCCATCTTTGTAGGATATTACTGTATAGAGGTTTTACTTACGGGAAGTTCAACCTGAAAGCAAGGAATTTCCCTGATTTCCAATAAGAATAAGCTAAAAAACCCTCTTCCGCGTTTGCAATTCGTTTACAAAATGCGGAGTAATCCAATTACTGCATTTACCTAAGTATCTATTCCAGATTCGTAAACGGAAAAAGACCGTAGGCTTAGCCGGCGGGATTCGTTTCTATGAAGCATGCGGGCTTTCGGTAAAACCTGCGGGAAGTACTACAGCTCGTCGGCTTTCAGCAGACCGTGCTTGATTGCATAGCGAATTATGCCGACCATATTCTTAACACCCATCTTCCGGGCAATGCGAAATTTATACTGCTCGACGGTGCGCTCGCTCAGGTACATTTCGCCGGCCATTTCCCTGGCGGACATTTCCCGGATCATCAGGCGGATCAGCTGCAGCTCCTTGGCGCTGAAGCTGACGTCGCCCACCTGGCATCCCTGCTCCTCCACCCGGTTTTCCGTGATCCGCGTGATCAGCAGGTTCCGGGACAACTCATCGAAATAAACGCCGCCTGCAAGTACCGTATCCACCGCTTCCAGCAGCTGCTCGGGACGTTCGCTCTTCTGGATAAAGCCGTGCACACCGGCCTCGATCATCTGCATCACGGCGCTGTGCTCGGAGGTATAGGAATGACCCAGGATGCGCGTATGAGGAGAGTGGTAACGCAGCTCGCGGACCAGCACATCGCCGGATTCCCCGCTGAGCCGGAAATCCACGATCGCGAGGTCCGGCTTTTCCTGCAGGGCCAGCCTGCGCGCATCGGCCAGGTTGGAAGCTTCGAAAAACACACAACCTTTCGGATGCAGCAGGAGCTTCATGCCGTCCAGAATAAGCTTATGATCGTCTACCAGCAGAACTCGTTTCGGCGGATGGCTATTCATAAAGGCAGCGTAATAGTGATTTCATATCCTTCCGGATAACGGTTATCTACATCCAATGTCCCGCCGATGCGCCGCATGCGGGCATACGTACTGTTGGCGCCGGTGCCGGCCTCGGCTTCCGGTGCAAAACCCGAGCCTTCGTCCCAGTAGCGGATCCGGAGCCTCCGCCTGGCAGACTCAAAGGCCAGGTGAATGGATCTGCCCGGAGCATGCCGGCAGGAATTCAGCATCAGCTCCTGCATTACACGGAGCAGCTGCGTGTACTGTACGAGGTCCAGGACCAGCTCCGGGATCTGACCATGAACGGTGTATACGGTAGCGGAATCCGGCTGCCGCCAACGCTCCAGCTGCATGGCCAGGAAGGCCTCCAGAGCCGCAAGCGTCGTAGCCCCTTCCTGGCGAAGTGTCTTGGAAAGGTCCCGGACCGTCTCACCGGTCTGGGCAAGCTGATTCTGCAGCTCCAGTATGCTGGCCGAAGGCTCGGCCATCTGCCGGATCTCATTGGCAAGAACCATCCTGCTGTAATAGATCATCGGCCCAAGCTGATCATGGAGCTCATCTCCCAGCAAGGCCCGCTGCTCGTGCAGGCGGCGGCGCTGCCGGCAATTCATCCAAAGCAGCACGGGCACTACTGCCGTAAGCCCGCAGAACAAGCCCAGCAGACCGCCGGAAACAAATTCTCCCTTATACATTTTGCCTGCACCGCCCAAGGGCACCGGCCCATGCTGA
>JASLDA010000245.1 GCA_030151745.1 Chitinophagaceae bacterium
TATATATTATCCTTCGCAATCACCGTCCAGTCCTGGCTGCCGGCTCCCTGCGCGATATGCCGGTCCATTTCCGCCGCTATGGCGGGCAGGGCCGTCAGCTTCCGGCCCGCGGTGCCTGCTGCCTCCATCATCAGCCGGGCATCTTTGCGGGCCATGCTCAGCTCCCAGGAGGGATTATCGTAATCGGCGGCCAGCATGCGCTTCAGCCGGGCCGGGGCCATAGCTCCGGGATTCCAGGCATCCATCAGCGCAACAAGATCCGAGGACGGGATATCCATAGACTTCGCCAGGGCCAGGGTATCTGAGAAACCGGCGGTCAGGAACATCAGGAACGCATTCCCCAGCAGCTTGATGCCTGCGGCCCGGCCCGGCTCCGGGCCGAAGTTCAGCACCTTGCCGGTCATCTTTGCAAGCTGGGGCTCCAGCTGCCGCAGGAGCTCCGGCTCCCCGGACACCAGCATGAAGCCGGTTCCGTCGTGCGCGTTCTGCGGCCCCATGAACACCGGTGCGTGCTGGTAGGTATAACCCTGCTCCTTCCAGTACTGCGTGCGCTTCACGGCCCCGGCAGCGGAAGTGGTCGTATGATCGACGATCACGACGCCTGCCGCGAACCCCGCGCGGGCCTTTTCCAGGACCTCGTCGACAGCGGCATCGTCGGATAATGTCAGGTGAATGCGCTCCGCGCCCCGGACGGCTTCCGCGATATCCCCGAAGGCATGGGCGCCATCGGCTTCCAGCGCCTTTGCCTTCTCCGGCGTCCGGTTCCAAACACTGACCTGCTGCCCATTGCGCAGCATGGCCTTTACAAAATTGGCTCCCAGCAGGCCTGTCCCGAGATATGCTATCATGGTAATGTATTTTATGAACGCAATGTATCGAATGTCCGGATCCGGCAAAACCGCCTCAGTCGTCCCGGCGCCCCGGTTCCGGCGCGCGCTTGCGGCTGCCCTCGTAGAGCTCGTATTCCAGCAGCCGCGCATCCAGCTTGCTGTTGTAAAACTCGATGCGCCGCTTGGCCTTCAGCCCGATGTGCTTGGCGAGCTCCAGGTTTCCGGTGAACACGTAGCCCCAATAGCCCCCGCATTTGTTCTTCATGAAATCCCCGATCTGCCCATAAGTCTGCTCCAGCGCAGACTCCTCGCCCAGGCGCTCCCCGTACTCGGGGTTGACCATCATCACGCCGCGGCCGCCGGCCGGCACCTCCGTATCCCGGAAATCGCAGAGCCGGAACTCGATCAGGTCGTCCACGCCGGCGGCGCGCGCATTCTTGCGGGCCATCTCGAGCACGGTCTTATCGTAGTCGGTGGCAATGATGCGCAGCCCCGGCACCCGCTCCCGGATCGCCTGCTCGAGCTTACCGCGCTCCCGCTCGAACACGGTCTCGTCATACCCGATGAGATGCATGAAGGAATAGTCGTTGCGAAATACACCCGGGGCGGTATCCGTGGCTATGAGCGCGGCCTCGATGGCCAGGGTTCCCGAGCCGCACATGGGGTTTATGAAGGGCGATTCCCGGTCCCAGCGCGTGGCCAGGATCGTGGCAGCGGCCAGCGCCTCCAGCATCGGCGCGCGCCCCGGGAACCTGCGGTAACCATGCCGCCCGAGCGAGTTGCCGGAAGTATCCAGGAACACCTGGGCGACGTCGTCCGTCCAATGCAGGTGTATCACGGCGCCCCGGAGATCGGCGCCGGTCTCCGGCCGCTCCCCGCGGATCTCGCGGAGCCGGTCCACCACCGCGTCCTTAACCCGCAGGTTGGCGAAGAGATTATTGTTGATCGTCTCGTTCCGGACATTGCTCGTCACCGAGAAATAGCCGCCCGCGGGCAGGTACCGCTCCCAGGGGAAGCTCCGCAGCGCGGCGTAGAGCGCATCGCCGTCCGGTGCCCTGAACTCCTGCAGGGAATAGAGAACCTGGCTTGCGCAGCGCAGCGAAAGATTCAACCGGATGCATTCGTCTATGCTCGCTTTCAGCTTGACGCCGGTCAGGAAAACTTCTTCGGGCACAAAGCCGAGAGCCCTGACTTCCTGCTCCAGGAACGGGGACAGACGCCGGTTGCAGGTAATTACGACCGGAGCCTGGGTGGTGAACGGGGACATGAGCCGCAAAGGTACCGCTACGCTGCCCGCCAAATTGCATTTCACCCTAGCTTCGGGCTCTCCCAATACCAAATCACCATGCAATTCGGCAACTGGAAACTCTCCGCCAACTCCATCGATTTCGACAACGGACGGCAGCAATACATGGTATCTCCGCTTAACCAGATCTCGCTCGGCGAGGGCCGGGAAGTAGCCCCGGGAGTATACGTGAGCGACTGGATCGCGGATACCAGCGGCAAAGCAGGCATCACCGTGCAGGACCTGCATGACTTGCAGGCCGCCATCAATTTCGCCTCGGAACGGGAGGGCTTCAGCCTGGACCCCGTGCTGCTCTCGAATACGGAGATCTTCATCTCCAGGCAGGCCCGGGACCTGTAGCGGCAGCCAAGCGCCGCCCGGCATGACGCGGGGCGGCTTTTAAGGCAGGATCGGCAATAGTGCTCAGGCCGGCTGCTGGGTCTTCTGGAAATTGAACATCCAGATCTTGCCATATTTATCGCGGACTTCGGCATACAGCGCTCCCCAGGGCATATCCCCCACCGGCTGCAGCACCGCGCCACCGGCACCGAGCTTGTCGAAGAGCTGCTGCAGCTCCTCCGCACTGTCGCAGTTCACGCAAAGCTGTATCGTATTGCCGTCCACGGCCTTGTCGCGATTCAGATCGGAGCCGTACATAATCATCCGGCCGCTTTTCAGCTCGGCATGCATTACGCTGTCGGCCATTTCAGGCGGCATCTGCGAGGCCATCTGAGGCATCTCGCGCACCCGCATCATACTCAGATCGCCGCCCAGGCACTGCTGGTAAAAGCTCATAGCCTCGTGGCATTTGTTGCC
>JASLDA010000516.1 GCA_030151745.1 Chitinophagaceae bacterium
CTTCGCCGGCTTGCGCCCAGCGCCTTCGCGGGCACCGCCGCTACGGCCCTTTACGCCTGCCATTTGAATGCCTCTCAGCCTAAAAATTGTCGTGAATGCGGGCCACGGCGGTTTCCGAGGCGCCGGGCTCCATACTTTGACCCCACCCCTCCGTATGGCTGTTCAGGTTCGACCTGAATGCGTCATGCCGCACGGTTTCGCGCCTCTTCGCGCGTCTTGATGTCGTGGCAATCGATGCACAACACCTGCGTGTTCTCTTCCGTATCGGGGCCGCCGAGATGCAGAGCCTGCTTGTGGTCCAGTGCGAACCCATGCGGGTACTCGACCAGCATGCCGCAGGTCGCGCAGTGCGGGTCTCGCGTCCACACCGCAAGACGGCGTGCCTGCAGCTTCCTTCCTGCCATGCGCTTGTCGCTCAGCGTCTGCGCGGGTGCCACCAGCCGGGCCGGCGCTTGGCCGATCCGGAGGGGAACCGTCTTCAGCTTCACGGCTTGGCCGTCCCCTGAATCTTGCCGATCGTCTCCAGCCGGATGTTGCACCGTTGGATGATGATCTTGCGTTGGCTCAGGATGTCGAAGGCTTCCGAGGGTTTCCCGGTCGGGATGGCGAACGGCTTGGTCAGCTCAGGGTCCACCTGCACGTAGTACGGGATCGGCTTGTCCACGAACTGGATGGACTCCGGCTTGGCCGGCGCCTTGGTCTGGGCAGACTGGCAGCCCGCCAACAGGGCGAGCAGTGCGAGGATCGGCAGGCGCATCTCAGTATCCGGTTAGGTTGCCGCAGTTGACATCGAGCGCCTCGATCACGGCGCGACAGGCCTCAGACTTGTTGCGGTACTGCTTCAGCCATCCGGCCATCGAGGACTCGGCCTCACGCTCACGGCGTTTGGCGTCTGCGACTGCAGCGGCGCTGGCTTCCTGCTGGGCCTTGGCCCTCTCGGTCGTGGCCCGGTACTCATCGGCGATCTGCGCTTTGTAGGCGGCGAAGTCGGCATTGGCCTTGTCGCGCTCGCCGGTCACCACCGTCACCTGCCCCAGCGCGGTGTCGCGCTCAGCCTGGATGGCGATGCGGGCGGCCTCGGTCGCCACAGCCTGCTGCTGGGCCTGCTGGACGCGCCAGGTCTGCCCGATGCACAGGACCGCAGCCAGAACGCAGGCGGCGCGCCAGCCGTCCTTGCGCGCCCACTGGATGGCGCCCTTGCCGGCGTCCATGGCCCAGCCCGCCAGCGAGGATGCCAGCCGGAGGAACGCCGGCAGGTTCAGCATGGCGAATGCCACGATGGCGACCACGATCAGGCCGCCGCCGGTGAGCCAGCCCCAATGTGCAAGGATCCATTTCATCGCTGGATGCAAATCCCGATCAGTGGGCCGAAGATCGTGCGGAGGGCGCGACCGATGAAGACGGCAGCGATCGCGACTTCCATGAGCAGCATCTGCCACTGCGGGTCGTGGAAATGGAACGCTGTTCCCGGCGGCTCGAACGCGCCAAGCAGGACAGCAGCAGATGCAGTGCCGAGCCCGACGTACCCGACCCTGTGCAGCTCGTAGGCCACGAATCGTGACGGCCTGCGACGCGGCGGGCCGGACAGGAACAACACGTTGACGCAGCCAAGGAAGATGACCATCGAGGCCAGCAGGCTAGTTGCAAGCATCCAGCTCACGATCCAGCCTCCTTGGAGACCTTGGTGTCGATCCAGCCCTTGATCCTCGGGATCATCCACTGGCCGAACGCGGACAGCAGCATCGACAGCAGCTTGGTGTTGACGCCGGCGGCCCAGTCCGCCCACCACGAAGGCCGGTCATCCACGGCGTTGGCGTGGACGATCTGAGCGAAGGCCGTGCAGACCACTGCTGTGGCGCAGAGGATGAAGGCCACGATCAGGATTCGGCGGAACCAGTACAGCGCCTTCAGTGGCTTGCTGGCCACGTCCGGGATGGTGAACCAGCCGCCCCAATGGACCGGCTTGGTGTAGGCCAGGCCGAAGAAAGCGCCCGCCATCGCCGCGATCAGGTCCCCCTGCGGGAGACCCAACGCCGCCGCAGCCGCTGCCGTGATGCCAGCGAAGCAACAGCTTGCGGTGTGGTCGTAGGGCTGCATCAGGACAGGTCCTTGGCGCCGTAGCCGAGATTCGTGGCCGCCCGGCGCGCCCAGCCCTTGCCGAAGGTTGCCCACGATCCCAGCTCGGTGTTGAACTGCAGCCGGCCAGCGATCAGACGCATCACGGTCGCGGTCGGGCTCGTCGCGTTCGCCGCCGCAAGAGTCCTCGGGCCGAAGATGCCGTCCGCCGTCACGCCGACCGCCTCCTGCAATGCCTGGATCGCCCGCTTCGGGCCGGAATTGACCGCGTAGTCCAACAGCTGCCACGCAACCGCGGCAGGCAGCTCGTCCCCCCGAATCGCCGTCCAGTAGTCGGAGCGGTAAATCTCGATGGCCTTGGCCCGCGGGAAGTCCCGCATGTCGCCCGTGTAGCCATGGGCGCGGGCGACGCGCTGGGTGATGCCGAAATTCGTGGCGCCGCCGGGGTCGGCTGGGTTGTGCGTATAGCCGCCCTCATGCGCTAGGACACGCTGGACGAACTCATCGAAGCGTGAGGGCATGACGGTCTCGAATGGGTGCCCGGCCTTGATCCAGCAGGATGCGAGGCTTGATCTGGCAGAAGGTCGCGGGCAAGGAATGGTGGGCCGTGACGTGGCCCAACGGCAGCCCCCGCGCACGGGGTTTCACCGGGAGCCATCCCGGAAGCTTGGTGTGCGCTGGACTGCTGCCGGGGTTACGCGCCACTGGCCGGCTGGGCGGAAACGAAAAACCCCGGCTGGCGGGCCGGGGTTTCTGGGGTGCCCGGACGGCATTGGCTCGTCTGGGTATGTGCGTTTTATATTGGAAATGGTGCGTCCAGTCAACCCCCCATGTCGAACTTTCGGAAGCTGGCCGAAATGGATGCCGCGATCTGCTCCCTAGAGACCTTCCGCCATTTGCACGGCTTGCGGGTCTGAACCTCCACGATCGCTCGGCACTTCGACGCGAACGCTTTCCGGTTCTCGGCATCGTTCGGGATCGCCAGCCATTCGCCGCGCGTCTTGAACTGCGGGAAGCTGCCCAATATCCCTCGCTCGACAGCCAGCGCCTGCTTCTTACGTCCGACATCGACGAATGCAGCCATCTCGATGGGGAACGGGCAGTTGCAATGCAAGCTCACAAGTCGGTTATGCGGAACAACACTGATTCCGACCTTCACCAGCACCCGGCCATCATCCATCGGCGCATAGGCCGTGTAGACGTGCCACATATCCATGTGGCCCAGCTTCAGACGTCCATCGCGTCCGTACTGCTCGATTCTTGTCACGCTGCCCATTGGTGGCCCCTCGACTTCCCGATCAGCGCTCCTCGGATGATCAGCCGACCATCTTCCACCATCCCCATGTACTGCCGGACGTTCGGCAGCGTAGCATCTGGCCGAGCATTGGCAATCAGCATGCGGGCTGTTTCCCACCGCTCGACCTTTCGGCGACCGCTTCCGCAGTAGTACGCCCGGAGACAGCAGGCAATCGACTTGTGCGAATGATCGCGGGCAATGTCGGTTACCATCAGCTCGATCTCCCACGCCTCCTGGTCGACTTCCATGGGCTTGAACCCGGTGGCGCGTGCGGGCATCTCGCCCTTGTGGTCGATCAGCACCTGAAGCACGTTCCTCGACTGGTGGCCCAGCAACTCATAGTCCCGATGCAGGGCAAACTCCGATC
>JASLDA010000270.1 GCA_030151745.1 Chitinophagaceae bacterium
CGTCGATGGTCACCACCTGGACCATCCGTCACAACGATGCCACGCTGAAGAATGTCCGGCGCAACCTGGAGCTCGTCCGCAACGAAACCAATAACATCCGCCGCGCGCAGCAGGTTCAGGGCGAGAAGATCAAACAGATCCAGGAGAGCACGGAAACTCCGGCCGCCGTTCCGCAGACCCGCTCCACAGGCACCGGCTTTGCGCTTACCAATGATGGCTACCTGATTACCAACTACCATGTGGTAGAGGGGGCGCAAAGCATCCAGATCCAAACCCGAGACGGCCGCCTGCTCCCCGCTTCGGTAATCGCATACGAGCCCAAGAACGATATCGCCCTGCTTCGCGTGGACGAACAAGGCTTCCGCTTCGGCAAGGGAGAGCTTCCCTACACCCTGCTCGATACCAAGGCCATGCTGGGCGACGAGATCTTCACGCTCGGCTTCCCGCAGGATGAGATCGTCTACAATGAAGGCTATATCTCCTCCCGCAACGGCTATGAAGGCGACAGCAACCAGTACCGCCTCGAAGTGGCCGCCGGCCCCGGGCAGAGCGGCGCCCCGGTGCTGGACGACGAAGGCCACGTGATCGGCATTATCCGCAGCAGGGACACGCAGACCCAGGGCACGACATTCGCAGTCACCAGCAAGACCCTGCTCAGCCTGATCCGCGACATTCCCAAGGATCGCCGGCCCAGGATCGGCGGCAGCAATCGCCTGAGCAACCTCAACCGCGAACAGCAGATCGAGAAGCTCCAGGACTATACCTGCATGGTGCGGGTGTACAAGAACGCGCAGTGAGCGTTCGCCTGCAATACGAGTTCCGGTAACAGCTCCCGGCCTAAATACGCCGGGAAATACGGTTAAGAGACCCGCCCGGCTTACTTGAGGGACTGCAGGATCTTCACCACCTCGGGCACCTTGATGGCTCCGTCGTAGAGCTTCACCAGCTTCTTGTTCTTATCGTAAATGACAAGATAGGGCACCGTGGACGCGCCGTAGAATTTCATGAAGAAAAAGGTATAGTCGCGGCCTACCTTGATATTCTGATAGCCTTCCAGCCGGTATTGCTCGCTGAAGCTTCTCAACGCTGTCAGCGGCATATAGGTAAACCAGTAGAAATCCGCGTTTTTCATTGAATCCATGGCTCCCAGCAGCTCCTTCGTGGTCATATGGCAATGCTCGCAGTCCGGCGCGAAGAAGAATAGCACCGTCGGCCGGTCGGGGCGGACGTCGTACATGTTGAAATAGCTGATGCTGTCCGGGTTCTGCAGCATGAAGGCCGGCAGCGTGGGGTATTTCAGGTAAGGCAGACTGTCTTTGGCAGTCTGGGAGAAGCCCGGCAATGCCGGCAGCAGGAGCAGGATGAGAATCCGGAGGCACTTCATCCTGCAAAACTCGGGCATTCGCTCCTACAAGCGGGTTAATGTCCAGCAAGAGGCTGTCGCAGCCTGTGTTATTTTTGCTTCCGATAATCATCACTATGCTGCGCCCGGCCCTTTTCCTGCTCCTTTTCATGCCCCTTCTGGGCCAGGCCCAGAAGCCGGATCGCCGCGCCGTGAAAGCGCTGCAGACCGATATCGGGTTCCTGGCCTCCGAAACACTGCGGGGTCCTGAAGGCGAGCGCAAGGCCGCGGATTACCTGGTGGCGCGCTATGAGAAGCTTAAGATCCCCGCATATGGCAGCGCCTACCGCCACCCGTTCAGCTTCGCATACGGCCTGGAAACCGGCAATTCCCGCATCGTGCTCGGCGGGCAGTCGAACCTGCTCGGCGGCGAGGCCTTTCCCCTGCCCTTCAGCAGCAACGGAACGGTATCGGGCGAAGTCCTGGTCGAAGTCCAGGAGCAGGGCGCGATCTGGATACTGCCGCTGTATGCTTCGGCGGAAGAGGCCGCCAACCCCCGCTTCGACTGGGAAGGCGCTGCCTGGAAGCAGGGACGGGAGGCTATCAGGGACGGCGCTACCGGCATCGTGTTCTACGATAATTACGGCAGCATCCATGCCCCGCGGTTCAACCCGCTGAGCAAGCGCGAGCGGCTTGCCATCCCGATGGCCTTCGTAGGAAACCGCCAATGGAAGGACCTGACGGCCGCAGGCGCCAATATGATCTCGGTGGCGTTGGATATAAAGCTTTCAGAGCCCGAGCGAAATGCCGCCAATGTACTGGCCTGGATCGACAACAAAGCGCCGCTGACCGTCGTGATCGCGGCTCATTACGACCATCTCGGCTACGGGGAGAACGGCGAGATACGCAACGGCGCGGACGATAACGCTTCCGGAACTGCGGCGCTCCTGCAGCTGGCCGAATGGCTGAAGAAGAACCGGCTCCGCAAATACAATTACCTGTTCGCCCACCTTGCCGGCGAGGAGCTGGGCGGACAAGGCTCAAAGGCATTCGGCAGCGAGAGCGGGATCGACGGCAGCCGTATCGCATGCGTCCTCGACCTCGATATGATCGGGCGCCTCGATGACTCGGCGCAGCGACTGACCTTACAGGGCTATAGCAGCTCCCCGGCCTGGAGCCAGGTACGGGATATCCTGCATCAGGCCGGCTTCAGCGTGGATGCCGGCGGCAGCGATAGAAGCCATCTCGATCATGCCTCGTTCTACAGGTCCGGTATTCCGGTGCTCTCGATATCCGCCGGGGAAAGCTCCGGCTACCATACCCCGGACGACAGCATAGACCGCATCAATTATGCCGGAGAAGCTCGGATCATAGGAGCGGCGGAGTCCATCCTGCGCAAGCTGGATGCTTCGCCGAGACCGGCTTTCAGCGGGACGCGCTGATGAGCTTCGGGCGCGGCTCTGCAGCCGGCGGTCCTGACCTAGACCCGGCGTATATCCGCTCCCAGGGCGTTCAGCCGCTCGTCGATGCGCTCATAGCCGCGGTCGATCTGGTCGATATTCTGGATGACGCTCTTGCCCTGGGCGGACAGCGCCGCTATCAGCAGGGCCACGCCGGCGCGGATATCGGGCGATACCATATTCATCCCCCGCAGGGCATGATGCCGGTCCAGGCCTATCACGACGGCGCGGTGCGGATCGCAGAGGACGATCTGCGCGCCCATCTCGATGAGCTTGTCTACGAAGAAGAGGCGGCTCTCGAACATCTTCTGGTGGACCAGCACGGTGCCCTTTGCCTGCGTTGCCACGACGAGGATAATGCTGAGCAGGTCCGGCGTGAAGCCCGGCCAGGGATGATCGTAGATCGTCAGCACCGAGCCGTCGATGAAGGTCTGGATCTCGTACCGGTCCTGCTTCGGGATATAGATATCGTCACCCCGGATTTCCAGGCGTATGCCCAGACGGCGGAAGGTTTCCGGGATCACGCCCAGGTGTGCGACGCCTGCATCTTTGATGGTGATCTCGGAACCGGTCATGGCTGCCAGCCCTATGAACGAGCCGACCTCGATCATGTCGGCCAGCATGCGGTGCTCCGCGCCGCGCAGCTTTTCGACCCCCTGGATGGTGAGGCAGTTGCTGCCGATGCCGTAGATACGCGCCCCCATCGAATTGAGCAGGCGGCAGAGCTGCTGCA
>JASLDA010000296.1 GCA_030151745.1 Chitinophagaceae bacterium
GCCTGAAACGGCTGATCATCCGCCGGGGCCGGTGATTGCTTCGCTTCGCTCGCAATGCGCGTCGCGGACCCCGCAATGCGCGTCGCGGACCCCGCAATGCGCACGTAAGCGAAGCTTGTGCCTCCCGGAGCTTTCCCTGCCATGGTTCGACTTCGGTCCGCCCGAACCTTCGCCCTCCATGACATGAAGAGAAGTTCATTGTTGCAAGAAAGAGTCCGATTGACGATATGTCATTGGCAGGATGCCCGGCGCTGCCCGAACTGGTCCGGGAAGGCATGGAATTATCCGGGGCGCCGAGGTCAGGAATCCATCGTGTCCGGATCCGGGGCCGCATCCTTTCGGAGCGGCAGTACGGCGAACAGTATGGCCCCGGTAGCGATTATGCCCAGCGCGCCGGCGATATAATACCATTCCGCGCTGAAGAAGATGAACAGCCAGATCAGGATGCTGAAGATCACGGGAAGAGGAAACAGCGGCATGGTCCAGACGCGTTGCTCATCCTTCCTGCGCCTCCAGAGCGTGACGCCTACGGCCTGCGAAAGGAACTGGATCAGGATGCGCATCGTGATAATGGCGGTGATCACATGTTTCATTTTGAACAACAGGGCGAATATAAAGCCGAGTCCGCCGAGCGTCAGCAGCGATACATGCGGGATCCGGTGCCTGGGATGCACCTTGGCAAATACCGGAATGAACAGTCCGTCCTTGGCTGCCGCATAAGGCACGCGGGAATAGCCCAGGAGTACGGAGAACAGCGAGGCCAGCGCAATGCAAAGCACCAGGGCCGTCGCCAGCTTCGCCACCCCGGGGCCGTAGATCTTCTCGAAATACAGGCTGACGACGAAGTCGGATTTCGCGATGGCAGCAACGGGGAGATTGCCCAGCACCATCGTCTGCATCAGCAGGTACAGAACCGCGATGCCGGTGATGGAGATGAAGATCGCCCGGGGAATATTGCGTTGCGGCTCCCGGATCTCCGCACCCAGGTGGCATACGTTGTAATAGCCGAGGTAGGAATACACGGCTTTCAGCGAAGCCTGGCCCAGCGCGACCGAAAGCAGGGTGCCGTTTGCCAGCTCGCCGAAGCCACCGGGCAGGGCCTGCCGCATATTGAATCCAGGAATGCCGGAGATAATCAGCCAGATCATGGTTCCCCCGGTGATGATCCAGAGCGCGACGCTCAGGCGCCCGATGCTCTCGATCTTCCGGTAGAGCAGGATCACCATGAAAATGACGAGCCCGCCGCTGAGGGCTTTCTGCTGATAGGTATTTAGCGGGACCAGGAAGCTGAAGTACTGCGAAAAGCCGATAGCAGCGGAAGCCACGACCAGTGGCGCCTGTATGACCGTCTGCCAGACGAACAGGAAGGACATGAGCCTGCCGCCCCGGCCGGGAAACAGCTTCTGGAGGAATACGTAGCTGCCGCCAGCCTCCGGCCAGCGCGCCCCGAGCTCCGCCCATACGCAGCCGTCGCAGTAGGCAAGGAGCGCGCCCAGCAGCCAGGCTGCGATGCTCCAGCTCCCGCCCATGCCGGCAACGATCGTCGACATCACGATGAATGGCCCTATCCCGACCATGTCTATCATATTGATGGCCGTGGCCTGGGTCAGGGAGAGCGAGCGGCTGAGATGTTTTTCCAAAGGGGCGGGGTTAGACTGCAAAAGAAAACAACGCGGCGTTGGTATCCTATGGTTTTGCCTGATGCCGGCTTTTTGTTGAAATTCGGCGCTGTAAATACCGAACCATGCGAGCCTTACTTCTGATATTGTTCGTCCTGGCCGCGCTGAAGCCGGCCCGGGCCCAGGAAAGCCGGGATGAAGGCCTGATCCGCGTCATGCTGCAGGCCCAGGCCGATCAGTGGAATCAGGGCAATATAGACGGCTATCTCGTCGGCTACTGGCCCAGCGATAGCCTGGTGTTCCTGGGCAAGTCCGGCCCCACCTACGGCTACCGGGCCACGCTCGAGCGCTATAGAAAGGCCTATCCCGACACCGCTGCGATGGGCAGGCTGACTACGACCGTGCTGAAGATCCGGATGCTTTCGCCGGAATATGCGTACGTCACGGGGCGCTGGGAGCTGAGCCGCAGCCTGGGAGACCTGAGCGGCTATTATACGCTTCTGCTGCGCCGGATCGGCGGCGAATGGCTGATTATTGAAGATCACAGCTCCTGAGGGGCTGGCATTACTTTTTCTGACCCACCTCAAACACCAAGCACATGAACAAGCTTTTCATCGGCGGGCTTGCCGCGGTCCTCTGCCTGGGCTCGGCTTCCTGCGTATCGAACAAAAAATACCTGACCTTAAAAGATCAGGCCCACCGGGACAGCATGGCGCTGGCCGCTATGATCGCCGACCAGCAGGGACGTATCGGCGCGCTGGAGGGCAAGGTCGGGCAGCTCAAAGCCAGCGGCGATTTTACCACCAGCCAGCTGAACCAGAGCCAGGAAGAAGTGGCCCGGCAGCAGGAGCGCCTGCGCCAGCTGCAGGCCCTGATCGATCAGCAGAAACGCGCCACCGAAGAGCTCCGCGCCCGTATCGCCGATGCGATGAAAGGCTTCAGCTCGGATCAGCTGAGCGTATTCACCAAGAACGGCCGGGTATATGTGTCCATGCAGGAAAGCCTGCTCTTCCCCAGCGGCAGCGCCGTCGTGAATCCGAAGGGTAAGGAAGCACTAGGCACCCTGGCCCAGGCGCTGAACCAGAACCCGAACATCAACATAATGGTGGAAGGGCATACCGACAGCGTAGCCATCAAGACCCCGAAATACGAGGATAACTGGGCGCTCAGCGTCGGCCGGAGCACGGCGATCACGCGCATCCTGATCGGCGATTACGGCGTCGCCCCGACACGCATCACCGCAACCGGCCGCAGCCAGTTCGAGCCGGTAGCGGACAATGCCACGCCTGAAGGCCGGGCCCGCAACCGCCGTACCGAGATCATCCTCGTCCCGAAGCTGGACGAGCTGATGCAGCTGATCCAAGGATAAGCGCTTATTGATTTGAGATTTTAGATTTGAGATTTTAGATTGGATGCACCCGGGGACGGGTGCATTTGCTTTGTTTGGGGGCGCTTTAC
>JASLDA010000300.1 GCA_030151745.1 Chitinophagaceae bacterium
CACTAAAGTCCTGTCCGATAAGATCAAGGTGCGCGTTACCACGGAGCCCGGCGAGAGCTTTCTTTACAAGATGATAGCGCTCGTGGAAGGTGCGAGCCGCCAGAAAACGCCGAACGAGATCGCGTTGAATATCCTGCTGGCGGGCTTTACGCTGGTGTTCATCATCGTCTGCGTAACGCTGCATCCGTTCGCCGCTTTTGCAGGGACGCCGATCCCGGTATCGGCTTATGTCTCGCTTTTCGTTTGCCTTATTCCGACGACCATCGGCGGCCTGCTTTCCGCCATCGGCATCTCCGGTATGGACCGCGCACTCCGGGCAAATGTCATAGCCAAGAGCGGCAAGGCGGTGGAGACAGCCGGGGACATCGACACGCTGTTACTGGATAAGACCGGCACCATCACCATCGGAAACCGCAGGGCCACGCAGTTCTACCCGGCGCAAGGCATCGATATGGAGGAGCTGGTAAATGCAGCGTTGCTGAGTTCCCTGGCCGACCAGACCCCCGAAGGCAAGTCGATCGTCGAGCTGGCAAGGCAAACGCTGCCGGAAGACGCACAGCCGGGAACTACGGCGTATGCCAGGTGGCCGAAGCTGTCCCGCCTGGATTCGCCTGTGAGGACCGAGATCAGGTTCACCGCTGAAACCCGCAGCAGCGGTGTAACGCTGGAGAGCGGGATCAGGATCCGCAAGGGCGCGTACGATGCTATCGGGGCCATGGCCGCAGCCGGCGGCGGCATTATGCCGGTTGAAACCACGGATCGCGTGAAGGAGATCTCCGGCAACGGCGGCACGCCGCTGGTAGTGCTGGAAGACAGCCGCGTGCTCGGGGTCATCGAGCTGCAGGATATCATTAAGACCGGCATCCGGGAGCGCTTCGGGCGGCTGCGCAAGATGGGAGTGAAGACCGTCATGGTCACCGGCGATAACCCGCTTACGGCCAGGTTCATCGCCGAGCAGGCCGGCGTCGATGACTTCATTGCGGAGGCCAGGCCCGAAGACAAGATGCAGTACATCCGCAGGGAACAGGGCGGCGGCAAGCTCGTGGCTATGATGGGCGACGGTACCAACGACGCGCCCGCGCTGGCGCAGGCCGACGTAGGCGTAGCCATGAACAACGGCACTGCGGCGGCCAAGGAAGCCGGCAATATGGTGGACCTGGATAACGATCCGACCAAGCTGATCGAGATCGTCGAGATCGGCAAGCAGCTGCTGATGACCCGCGGCACGCTCACGACCTTTTCCATTGCGAACGACGTCGCAAAATACTTCGCGATCGTGCCCGCGCTGTTCATCCTGAGCATTCCCGCTCTCGGCAAGCTCAACCTGATGAGGCTGCATTCCCCGCAGAGCGCGATCCTGTCGGCGGTAATCTTCAACGCAATCATCATCCCGCTGCTGATCCCGCTGGCCCTGCGCGGCGTCGTCTACAAGCCGATCGGCGCGAGCGCGCTGCTGCGCCGGAACCTGCTGTTGTACGGAGTCGGAGGCGTTGTCCTGCCGTTTATCGGGATCAAGCTCATCGACCTGCTGGTTGCATTATTCATCTAAAAGTCCAATCGAGCGAAACATATGAGAAGAGAATGGCTTTCTGCCGCATTGCTGACCATCGGCTGCATGGTGGTGATCAACGGAGGGTACACGGCGATCGTGTTCGGGATGGCGAGGCTGACGCCCCAGCAGGGACTTGCGGAGCGTATCGAAGCTCCGAACGGCCAAGAGTACTATGCGAACATTGCCCAGAAGTTCACCGATGACCGCTATTTCTGGCCCCGCCCTTCTGCCGTGGACTACAATGCGGCCGGCAGCGGCGGCAGCAACAAAGGACCGGGTAACCCGGAATACCTGCGGACTGTATCTGATCGCATCGACACGTTCCTGGCCCATAATCCCGGCGTAAGCCGTGCGGAGATCCCCTCCGAGCTGGTAACGGCCAGCGGCAGCGGGCTGGACCCTGATATCTCGCCGGCAGCGGCCTTGATCCAGGTCCCGAGGATCGCCGGATCCCGCGGTATTTCCCTGCGGCAGATCCGCGTTTTGGTCGCGGATTTTTCAGCGAAGAGCGGCGGACCGGGGCCGTGCCGCGTCAATGTGCTGCGCCTGAACCTGGCGCTTGACAAGCTGAAATCGACCCCGTAGCCCTTGTAGCCTCCGCCATTGGGAGCAAGCAGCTGTGTCGTGATCAATTCCGCCGCCGGCATTTCCTGCGAAGTACATACCCGCATCTTACAATCGGCTCCGCGTGTTCCGCGCAGCTCATTCCTCAACATGAAACAATCTGTACTGATCATACTCTCGATACTGGCTGCAGGCCTGGCAGGCGCGCAGTCCGTTCGTATATCGCCGGCTGGGGACAGCACGCGGACGATCACGCTGGAAGGCTATGCCGATGTCTACTTCGGGTTCGATTTCAGCGAGCCATCGGACGCCGGCCGTCCGTATTTCGTATCGCAGTCGAGACATAACGAGGTCAACGTCAACCTGGCCTACCTGAGTCTCAGGTACAGCAGCTCCCGTGCCCGCGCGGTCTTCACTCCGGGCTTCGGCACCTATATGAACGCGAACTATGCAGCCGAGAGGCTGACATTGCGCAATATCGTCGAAGCCAATATCGGCATCCGGCCGTTCAAGAACAAGGCTATATGGATCGACGCCGGTGTTTTCAGCGCACCCTACACCACGGAGAACGCGATTGCGCACGACCAGCTGCTCTATACCCGTTCGTTCGCTGCCGAGTATTCGCCATACTATCTGACCGGTGTCCGCGCGACGCTTCCTCTCGGCAGAGAGTTGAACCTCTACCTATATCTGGTAAACGGCTGGCAGGTGATCCAGGACCTCAACGCACCGCTATCCTTCGGCTCTGCGCTGGAATGGAAACCAGGCAACAAAGTGGTCGTCAACTGGTCGACCTACGCCGGGAATGAACACGCTGCGTCGCAGCCGCAGTACGAAGGCCGGTACTTTTCAGACCTGTACCTCGTATATAATCCGACAAGCCGCCTTTCGCTTTCCGCGGACTTCTATGCAGGGTATCAGCGCCGCGAAGACAGCGTTACACGCAGGTCTCCCGGCTGCTGGTATCAGGGCAATGTGAACGGCCGCTGTTTCCTGACCAGATCGCAGAGCATTGCCCTGCGAGCCGAGTATTTTCAGGATGCGCAGGCTGCCGTGATCCTGCCTGTTACCGGGGTGCCCCATTTCGATTGCGCCAGCGCCAGCCTTGGCTACAACCTCGCAGTCACAGGCAATGCTGCTTTTCATGCAGAGGGTCGCATCTTCGGATCTCGGTATGAAATCTTCAACGACCAGCATGGATATCGTTCGAAACATGCTGCGATGCTGATTGCCGGACTGACCGCAAAATTCTAATCTGATCATTTCCTCCACCTACAATGAACAACATAAAACTGCTGATCGTGTCGGCTGCGCTTATGACGGCAATTTCAGGGACCGTATTTGCGCAGGCCACGGAACCCCGGAAAGCCGGGCTGTCGGCTGACGAGGACGATGTGGCCGGGGCTGCATCCGCAGCTCCCGCGAAAGTGCCCTTTGAAGGCTATGACATGACCTGGATCAACGGTCAGAACCGGCAGACGGACTTCCCGCTGCAGCTCAAAGACAAAGCGGGCAACGCGATCGTGACAGGCGTCGCCTTCGTGGATGCCTATTACAACCGGAACTTCAACAATCCGATCGACAACACGCAGACGATCTCATCCGCGATTGGACGGAACAACGAGATCACGTTGAATATGATCAGCCTCGGCCTGGACGTCAATTACCGGAGCATCGTCGGCCGCATATTCCTGCAGTACGGCCAAATGGGCTCCATTGTGCAGGATTTGGACGGCTCCGTGCTGCATGGCCGCAATACCGGCGTCGCCAACCTGAAGTATATCCGCGAAGCCGCTGCCGGCTACCATTTCAGCAAGTGGTACGGCATCAATGTCGAAGCCGGGATCTTCATGAGCTATATCGGCCTGGAGAGCTATGTGCTGAACGAAAACTGGTGTTACCAGCGGTCCATGCCCTGCGATTTCACGCCCTTCTATTTCAGCGGCGCACGCGTGCAGGCATTCCTTTCCCGGACGGTGAAGCAGGAGATCTGGCTGCTCAATGGCTGGCAGACCTACAATGGCTGGAACCAGGCGCCGGGCATCGGCAGCAGCACTTACTGGCGTCCGAATACGAACCTCCAGCTGGTGGCGAACTTTTACCTGGCCGGCCGCGATACCCGCGGCAATCCGGATGTGATGCGCTTCCACCACGACAACTCCGTCGTTGCCCGTTACTGCAACCGTCCCAAGTCTAAAGGCATTTCCCAGGCGGCGTTCAGCATCAACAACCACTACGGCTTTCAGGCCGGCCGCCGCTCGGACGGCACCGATGTGAAGAGCAGCGAAAACTATATGCTGGGCACGTCCGTCGCCAATCGCGTATGGTTTGCCAAGAACAAGCTTGCCGTGACACTGCGGGGCGACTATGTGAAGAATCCGGGCGCGTATCTGGCATTCTCACCCTCGCCGGTTGCCGGCAACGCATTCAACGACGCACTGGCGGAAGGCAAGGATCTCGGACTATTCCAGGGAACGGTCACCCTTGACATCATGCCGAACGATCTGTTCACCTTCCGGCTCGAAGGCCGCTACCGCGACAGCAATATTCCCTATTTCGCAGGGCGTGGCGGAACGACCTCCCCCGACGGCTGGGCGGACACCCCGATCGGGACCTGGCGCCCAGACCTCGTTCGCAGCGAGCCAAGCCTTACAGCTGCCGTAACCATCCGGCTTTAGCTCCTGCCGGTGTGAAACCTGCGCTGCAACGGATATGCAGCTGTACTTTCCATAGTCAATCATGAGCATATCGCCTGCGGAGTGCCGGCGCTTTAGATCGAGATCAATCATCTTTACACAGCTATTCTCAAGACGATGCGCCCGCAGGATAGCGAATCGATATTTATGCTATGGCCGAACGAGACCGGGAACAGGCAGCCGAGCATTTCCTGAATCTGATCCGGGGCAGCAAGCGCGGCAGGTTTAAGCTGTATATCGGCATGGCCGCGGGTGTCGGCAAGACGTACCGCATGCTGCAGGAAGCCCATTCCCTGCTGCGGAACGGGATCAATGTCCAGGTCGGCTTTATCGAAACGCACAGGCGCGAGGAGACGGAGGCCCTGATCGCCGGATTGCCGGTCATTCCCCGGCGCAGCGCGTTCTACAGGGGCAAACGGCTCGACGAGCTGGATCTGCAGGCCGTGCTGAACCTGCATCCCGAAGTGGTGCTGATCGATGAGCTGGCGCACAGCAATATGCCCGGCAGCAAAAATGAGAAGCGCTGGCAGGACGTGATGGATATCCTCGACGCCGGCATCAACGTCATCAGCGCGGTCAATATCCAGCATATCGAAAGTTTGAACGGCATAGTCAAGGAAATCACCGGGGTCGAAGTGGCGGAGCGTATCCCGGATAAGATCCTTAAGCTGGCGGACGAGGTCGTAAACATCGATCTGACCGCCGATGATCTGATCGCACGCCTGAAAGAAGGGAAGATCTATTCGGCGGATAAGGTAGCTATCGCACTGAAGAATTTCTTCAGGTCGGAGAGTATCCTCCAGCTGCGGGAACTGGCGCTGAAGGAAGTGGCCGGCCAGATCGAGCGGAAGGTGGAAAGCGAGGTGCCGAAAGGGATTTCATACCGGCACGAACATATTCTCACCTGTATCAGCAGCAACCCCTCGGCGGCGCTGAACCTGATCCGGAAAAGCGCCCGGCTGGCAAGCTATTACAACGCGCAGTGGACGATTCTCTACGTGGAGACGCCGCGTGAGAGCCCGGACCGGATTCCACTGGACCGTCAGCGGCACCTGATCAATAACTTTAAGCTTGCAACGGAGCTGGGAGCCAGGATCGAGCGGATAAAAGGTACATCGACTGCGCAGTGCATTGCCGACTTCGCGGAGGAACATGATATCACGACCGTTTGTATCGGCAAGCCCCGCCTGAGCTTGTTTAATATTATTGTTGCGACGAGCGTTTTTAGCTCGCTGCTGAAGCGGTTGGCAAAAACGGATACGGACCTCATAATACTGTCCTGATATGGCCTGGACGATCAAAGGGAAGATTGCGACCGGCATCGGCGTACTCTTCTCCCTGCTTACGGTAACATGGGTTGT
>JASLDA010000312.1 GCA_030151745.1 Chitinophagaceae bacterium
CCCAGGCCGAAGGGGTTCATCGCCGTGGTGGTAGGCACATTGGGCTTGCCGATGGCCAGCTGGTACGGAGCGGCGTTGGGGAATCCGGTCAGGAAGAACGGCACGATATCCGCCGCGCGCGGGCTGCTGGAATCCGGGAGCAGGATGCTGCCGAAACGGTTGGGATCGAAAGCCGTTCCGGAAAGCAGGTTGCTGCCCTTCAGCGGCCAGAGGCCCTTCTTCGTATTCCCGAAATCGTAGCCTCCGGGGATCAGGTCTGGGCGGCTGTTGCGCTGGATGCGCAGGGCATTGAGCGCGGGGAAGCTGGCGGCCTGCTGCCGCATATCCATGTAGAGCGCCAGCTCGGGATTGCGCATGTACGGCAGGAAGACGCTGTTGCCGGCCGCGGTAGCGCTCAGGGCGTTGTAGAGATCCTTCTTTGCGAAGGGGATGAACAGGTCGTTCAGCAGCGGCATGCCGACGCGGGAGACCTGTGTCTGGTTGTTGAAGAAGTCAGGTGGGGAGTTCGGGGGGAAGCTGATGGTCCCGTCACCGTTGAGGGTGCGCGCCAGCCGGCGGGAGGCGCTGGCCCAGACGCCGATCACGTAGTCTTCATCGAGAATGCTGAGCGCCTGGGTCGTATTGCGGCCGCTCTTCTGCAGGGTGGTGATCGGTACTTTGATCGCCAGCGTATAGACGTTGAAGCGGGCCATGCCGTCCTTCGGCTCATTGACGGGGTTGCCGGAAGGCCGCATCGCGGCGAGATCGAAGATGCCCGCCATGTCCGCGAAATACGGGTCGTCGGCCGGGCCGGCGAACACGCGCTCTCCCGTGGTGGCGGTGGCCACCGCCGCACGCAGCACGGAATCGTAGCTGTAAGACAATGCCAGGCCCTGGGCCCCGTTTATGGAGCGCACGCCCGCATTGGGCGGGGGCACCGTGCCGTTGGTGACCACGGTGACGAAGCCGCCGTTATTGACACTCCGGGACATGGTATACGTCTGGCGTTGATTCCGCTTGCCCAGGCGCATATTGAATATCGTGTTCCCGTCCTCATCCACCGTAGTGAACGTAAAGCGATAAGCGATATCGTCCGTCGTAGTGGCGGTGTTGTTCTTGATGTGAATGTCGTACTGCACATTGTTCCCGAAGCTGTAGTAGTTGGGACCTGCCTCGGGGAGCTGATACGGGATATAGTTCGCGATGATGGTCACCGTGTTGGTATCGTCCGGGGAACGGAAGACATACAGATCGGTGTTATCTGCCTGGGGATCCTGTGCGATTAGCGGCGCCTCACGGTGCGATGCGGCGATAGCCTGGGTGCCGAGGATGCTGATCCCCAGAGCCAAAGCCGCCGTACCCCACCTTTTAAGAAGAGTCGTTGTTCTGATCATGTGGTTATTTTTAGTGCAAATGCGGAATTCTGGGGAAAGATACGGTTTACCCGGACTTCTAGGTTGGCCCGGCAAGCAGAATGCGGCTATTTTTTTCCGGAGGGAAAAGCCTGCACCGCTTCCCGTTATTGAAGACAGCCCGACCGCTTCCGGCGTTAGGACTGCAGCCGCTGGTTTGCATATTTGGCGGTGGGGCGTACATTCGCCCGGTTCCTAAACAAACCGTACTCTAAACAATGAGCAAAATCAAGGTAGCCAATCCTGTGGTAGAACTGGATGGCGACGAAATGACGCGCATCATCTGGAAGTTCATCAAGGACAAGCTGATCCTTCCCTATGTCGAGGTTCCTATCGAATACTATGACCTGGGCATTGAGCACCGCGACCAGACCGACGACCAGGTAACGGTCGACGCGGCCAACGCCATTAAGAGGATCGGCGTAGGTATCAAGTGCGCGACCATCACCCCGGATGAAGCCCGCGTAAAGGAATTCAACCTGAAGCAGATGTGGAAGTCGCCCAACGGCACCATCCGCAATATCCTCGACGGCACCGTGTTCCGCGAGCCGATCGTCATGAAGAATGTCCCCCGCCTGGTTGTGAACTGGGATGCGCCTATCATCGTGGGACGCCACGCCTTCGGCGATCAGTACCGCGCTACCGACTTCCTGACCAAGGGCAAAGGCAAGCTCACCGTCAAGTTTGAGGGTGAAGACGGCACCGTCATCGAGCATGAAGTATACAACTTCAAGGGCGACGGCGTTGCGCTGACCATGTATAATACCGATGAGAGCATCCGCGGCTTCGCCCATGCCTGCTTCAACATGGCGCGCAGCAAGAGCTGGCCGCTGTACCTCTCCACCAAGAACACCATCCTGAAGAAATACGACGGCCGCTTCAAGGATATCTTCGAAGAGATCAGCAAGGAATACAGCGATGTGCATTACGAGCACCGCCTGATCGACGATATGGTGGCCTCCTCCCTGAAGTGGAACGGCAACTTCGTCTGGGCTTGCAAGAATTACGACGGCGACGTGCAGAGCGATACCGTCGCCCAGGGCTTCGGCTCCCTCGGCCTGATGACGTCCGTGCTCGTAACCCCGGACGGCAAGACCCTGGAAGCGGAAGCGGCGCACGGCACCGTGACGCGTCACTACCGCGAGCATCAGAAGGGCAAGCCGACCTCGACGAACCCGATCGCGTCCATCTATGCCTGGACCCGCGGCCTGGCTTTCCGCGGCAAGCTCGACGGGAACCAGGAGCTGATCGACTTCTGCAACCAGCTGGAAGAAGTCTGCATCGAAACCGTGGAAAGCGGCAAGATGACCAAGGATCTAGCGATAAGCGTGCACGGCAACGACGTAAAGCACGGCGAGCACTACCTCTATACCGAGGAATTCCTCGACGCGCTGGACGCCGGCCTCAAGGCGAAGCGCGGGATTTAATGCAGCATATTAAACGCAAAAATCAAAAAGCCCGGGAGCATTCAGCTCCCGGGCTTTTTTATGACGCCTGCCGAGCGAGGCTGGATAGCTGATGGGCTGGATAGGGCGAGCTACATGCTACGGGCTGTCTGCGCAGCCCGTTCAACCGATCAGCCATTCAGCTCCCTACCCCTCCTGCTCCGCCTCCTGCTCGTTGAGGATGCGGCGGTAGGCTTTGATGAAGATAGCGCCGAGATTGCGGTGCGGGGGGACGTATTCCAGGAAGTCCTTCTCCGCCTTGCCCTTGCCCTTGAAGGTGCCGCCTACCTCGTTCCAGAGCTGTATCCAGTTGATATCGTCCCCGGCCAGCAGGTGGCTGTTCATTGCCTTGCAGATAGCGTTATTTGCAAGCATGGTGCCGGTTTGCTTGGTGGAGACTAGCTGCGCGTCGGGCGCGCGGTCCAGCACCTTGCCCAGGTTGTGATAGCCCCCGCAGGAGCCCAGGATGATGATGCGGTTCGGCTTCTCCATATTGTCGATCGTGGAGCTGAGGTGATAGCTGTGCCCACGGTGGACGATCACCGTCGGGCGGATATTGCGGCTTTCGAGGTACCGCTTCAGTGCTTTCTGCGCCTCTTCATCCTTGCCCTCTTCGTAATTGAGCGGCAGGTTCGCAAAGATGGTGACGGGCTTGCCCGAAACCGAGGTGATGGTTGTCCATTGCGCCCCGGTATTCACCTTCCATTTGCCGTCCTTGAAGATCTCCATGAAGGAATTGTAGGAGTTCCGGCCGTCCTCGTCGCCGTAGAAAAACACCTGCTCGTAGACGACGCCGCTGTCGTTGACCAGGTTTTTGTTCGGCATCCGGTCGATGGGCGGCAGGCGCAGGGAATTGCTCAGCTCATCCGAGCTGGACGTCTGGCTCAGCGTCGCCAGCAGCCCGTACACGATGGTGCCCTTCAGGTTGCGGGCTTCGGATACCCGCTTATAGTTCGCCACGATCTCGCCGCGCAGGAACAGCGCCAGGGACGAGTCCTGGATGGAGCCGTAAGCATCCGCCACGTCGACGGCATCCTCCAGCTCCTGGGGCTTGCCGCCCTCGAGGCCGGATACGAAGTCGCGCATGACGGCAGTCTTCTCATCCGGCTTCATAGTGCCGAGGAATTCGCTGAGCTTGCTGTAGCCGGCGCACATCCGGATGAAGGTCCGGAAGTGATCGTAGCGCACTTTGTCCAGCAGCTCGTCGCCAGTGGCAGGCTTCATACGCTCCATCATGCGGTTGAAAGCGCCGATGAAGGACGAGGTATAGATCTGGTCCTGCCCATAGACCATCATGTAGTAGAGCTCTTCCGGGGAGAGCTGCTCGATGGCCTTGAAGCGCACCGGATCCGGGCTTTCGTGAAGCTCGTTGATACGGGTGACGTATTTGAGGCCGCGGTACTGCAGCTCATCGGTATACGTGGCCCCGCCGAGCGAATCCCCCTGCAGCTTCAGCCGTACGAGATTCTTATAAAACAGGTCCTCGTCGGCCGTGATCTTATCGATCTCGGCGATGGTCAGCCGCTTGTTGTAGATATCCGAGATAAAGGACATCGCCTTCAGCGGAGCCTTGCTTTCGCTGGCCACACGGACGATGGACTGCACCAGGGGATCGCTGCAGCGGCGGATGGCGCTGCTCAGCTTGTAGTTGGTGCTCGAGGCGAAGGTGTATATATCGTTTGGAGCTGTGCGGGCGGCAGCGGCGATGATATCGCAGGCGAACGGCTCACTCGCATATTCGCCCAGGCGCTGCAGCATCATGCGGGGCTCTTCGTTTCCGACGGCGCGGTACACGATGCCGCGCAGCTCCGCATTATCTCCTACCAGCTCGATGTTCGCCAGGGTTTGCTTATTGGCGTTCGCACGCACGAAATCCTCCAGCCGGTTTTCATGCTTTGCGATGATCATATCGCGGAGGTTCGTCACCACCTTGCGGAACTGGAAGGGATCCGTTTTCAGGTCGAACTTCTTGATCGTGTTCGTGGCGGCCCTGAGGTAGGCGATCTTCGTCTGCGTTTCCGCCTGCTTATCGGTGAAGGGCAGGTTCTCGATCATCGTATCGATATGCTGCGCCGCCAGCAGCGCTTGTGTCGCCACCGCGGATGCCAGCGTATCGTCTCCCAGCAGGATGAGATTGTCCACCTTCCCGTCTACGGCATCCATGCCGCGAACGGCCTTTTCATAGTAGTCGTGGAACAGCATCCGGTTCCGGGGGATCGGATTGATCAGGGTATCGATCTCGTAAATCGTTTTCTGCTTGACTGCCGGTTTCTTCTTTCTATGCTGCGCGTCGGCAGCATGGCTTGCCAGGACGGCCACAGCCAGTGAAAGCAGCACAGCCGGCCTGCGGGATAAGTACTTAAACATCATCAGGGGAATCCGTTAACGACAAAAATACGGCTTGCAGCAGGGGCGGCATGCAGGAATAATGCGCGGGACGGCTTTTAACAGGGATTTAGAGCCTATGCAGAAAGCCGCCGCCTTGTCGGCCGAGTCTCGTTACGGAGGTGAAAGCGAGAGCTTGCGCTGCCTTTCCCATGCCGCCCTTCGACGGCGCTCAGGGTGACATGGGAAAGACAGCCCGGGGGCTTTTCATGCCGTGGTTGGACTGCGGCTCGCCCGAACCGAACCTGCGCTCACCATGACAGGAAAATGGTTCATTACGATAAGGAAAGAGGCTTAAAACATATAGCCCGCTGCAACGAATGCAACGGGCTATTGCTATTTTACAGGAGGCAGGAAGCTACCGGTCCCGGAATTTACCTATACTACATCTCAGGATAAAGCGGGAACGCGTTCATCGCCTCGTTGATCTCGCCGCGCACCGCCGCAATGACGGTTTCATCGTCCGGCGCCATAAGCACACGATCGATCCAGGCCGCTACCTGCGGCATATCGCGCTCCTTCATGCCTCGCGTAGTGATTGCCGGCACACCGACGCGTATGCCTGAGGTAATGAAGGGAGACTTATCATCGAAAGGCACCATATTCTTATTGATGGTGATATCCGCCTTCACCAGGGTATTCTCGGCTTTCTTGCCTGAAATGCCCTTGTTGCGCAGATCTATCAGCAGCAGGTGGTTGTCCGTGCCGCCGCTGACAATATTGTAGCCTTTCTCCAGGAAGGCAGTGCCCAGCGCCTGCGCGTTGGAGACGATCTGCTTCGCATAAGCGGTGAACTCGTCCTGCAGGATCTCAAAGAACGAAACCGCCTTTGCCGCGATGACATGCTCCAGCGGGCCGCCCTGCGTGCCGGGGAATACGGCCAGGTCGATCAGCGCGCTCATCATGCGCACCTCGCCCTTCGGGCCTTTGAGTCCCCAGGGGTTCTCGAAGTCCTCCTTCATCAGGATAACGCCGCCGCGCGGTCCGCGCAGGGTTTTGTGCGTCGTGGACGTAACGATGTGGCAGTGCTCGAACGGCGAGCTCAGCAGTCCCTTCGCGATGAGCCCTGCCGGGTGCGCCATATCGCAGAGCACGAGCGCGCCTACCTTGTCGGCAGCGGCCCGGATGCGGGCGTAGTCCCAGTCGCGGCTATATGCGGAAGCGCCGCAGATGATGAGCTTCGGCTTATGCTCCAGCGCCTGCTTTTCCAGGGCTTCATAGTCCACGCGGCCGTCTTCCTGCCGGACTCCGTAGAATACCGGGTTGTAGAGCTTGCCGGAAAAATTCACCGGAGAGCCGTGGGTGAGGTGGCCGCCCATGCTGAGATCCAGCCCGAGGATCGTATCGCCGGGCTGCAGGCAGGCCAGCATGACCGCGGCATTGGCCTGCGCGCCGCTGTGGGGCTGCACATTGGCATAGCCCGCGCCGAAGATCTGCTTTACGCGATCGATGGCGAGCTGCTCGCTCTTATCGACGACCTCGCAACCGCCATAGTACCGCCGGCCGGGATAGCCTTCGGCGTACTTGTTGGTCATCACATTCCCCATGGCCTGCATGACGGCCGCAGAGGTAAAGTTTTCGGAGGCAATAAGCTCGAGTCCGCGGCGCTGGCGGAGCAGCTCTTCGTGGATAAGGTCAAACAGTTCGGTATCGCGCTGCATGGGAGTTTTTTAAATCGGCGGCAAGTTATCGATCCGGTCGTACATTACTACAGGGGATTGTTGGATAGGGTTGGATGACGTTGGATAAAGTTGGATGAAGTTGGATAATGTTGGATGATGTTCATCATAGCGGATCAACTGCCCGGTTTGTATCTCAAACAACTCTATCCAACTTTATCCAACATTCCAACTTTATCCAACCACCTTATGACTTCCTGCGTCCGCGGGCTCCGATCGCAAGCTGTGCCCCGGCCCAGGCAGAAAGCCCCCCGATCAGTCCGCCCAGAACCGCGGTGACTGCGATGAACAGCGCATAGCCCGGCAGCTTGAACAGCTTCGCGAGGCGCGCGCTGAGGATATGCCCGTTGGGGATATCCCGCCAGAGCACTACTCCCAGCCAGAGCAGGCCGATACCCAGGAGCCCTGCCAGGAAGGCCTTTCCGGGGCGGAGCTTCAGGAGAAAGGCCACGAGCGCCGCGACGACGGCAAGGCTCCACCAGGGCGCAAGCCATTCGGCCATGCCGGCGAGAAGAGCGATAAGAATAATCGAGAGGAGGAGTTTCATGGAGGCCCTCGGCTTAGGTTGTTCTAAAGTACCCAGATCTCAGGTTCGGATTGCAAACGGCTCCGAGGCTATTCGTCAGCCGCTGATCTTCCAGGTGTATCTGAAGGGGTTCTTCGTTATACCGCCGGTCAAAAAACGCAGCTCGTTGTATTTGCCGTCCACCCATTGCTGCACGTTGTCGCCGTAGTGCTTCGAGCCGGGGTTGCCGCTCTGGCCGCCGGGATAGATCGCATAGGCCCTGGGAATACTGTCCATTTCCACGATCATACGCCAGGAAGGGCCATGATCGCCGGTTGCGGCGTTGATGGTATTTCCCCAGCCTCCGATCTTCAGATGATCGTACGAGAAGGCGGGAATCTTGGCGAGGTGAGCGAGCGTCGTGTTTTTGACCTGGTACCATTCGAGCCCGTTCCTGCGGCGGGCTCCGGCGCTGTCGCGGGCCCGCTTCGCGGCGAGCTTCAATACGGAGCTGATATTGTCGCCCCGGCCGGAATCCGCCGCGGCCTGCAGATAGCTTAGTGTCCGCTCGCTGCCGGGCCATCTCAGGCCCCGCGCGGAAAACTCCCTGCTCCAGAGCACCGCGTTGATTTCCTGCCAAAAGAGGT
>JASLDA010000313.1 GCA_030151745.1 Chitinophagaceae bacterium
CAGTAGGGTCTCGAAGATATCGTTGCTCGTAAACCACTTGTACAGGTAAGGGAAGGGCGGGTTGGCCAGCAGGTAGGCCACCATCGCGTCGCGACGCTCGATTCGGAGCTTGTCGCTCACCGGCCGTACCGCTTCCAGCCAGGCGTCCGTGCCGTACTGGGCTTTGACCACGTGGATGATCTCGTTGGCGTCGCTCTGGCCGGCGGCCGTATAGATGGCCGTGGAGAGCTTGGCCAGGGTGCTCATCGACGCCGGCAGCAGGAACTGCATCTCCAGGGCATCGCGGACGCGCAGGTAGAGATCCGGACTCTGGTAGTCGCCAGCGAACGCGGCATTCAGCACGCCATTGGTGGATGTTCCGCTGTTGAGCAGTGTATCGATATCCGGCCGGTTCGTTTTGAACACCAGCCTGAGCCGATCGAGGAAGGGAATCTTCGCGATCGCTGCCGAGGACGAGGTGGTATAGGTCTCCCGGATCAGCTGGAACAGGTCCAGAGATTTTTCGGCTACGAAGTCGCGGACCTTCATCCAGCGGAAGAAGGTGTACAGGCTCTTGTAAGGAGCCGGGGCTACAGTCGCCGCCTGGCCTCCGGCGTAGGACGTGCCGCTGCGGTAGGGAAGGTCGCGCAGGCGGACCGAGTTCGTCAGTATCGCCGGATCCTGCCAGAGATAGCCGAGCTCGTCAGCCGTGAGGCGGAATGCGGAGATCAGCAGCATGGCTTTGCTGAGCTGCACCATCGTCTCGAAGGCGCGGTCGGAGGCTGTCATGGTCCAGCGCCTGAACGTGGGATTGCTCAGGTCGAGTATCCCGACCAGGTAATCCAGTCCGGTATTCTTGCTTGAGCCGAAGGTGATCTGGTCCAGCACCGCGGCGATCAGCTTCTCATCGGCCTTGAAATATCTGGCCATAGCGCTGATTACCGTAGGCTTCAGCACCTGGCTGGAGACATAGGCGGAGAGGCGGTCGTAAACATAGCGGCGGCGCTTGTAGTCGAGAGGCTCGAATCCGGTAAGACCGAAGATCAGGTAGCTGTCGCTGCCGGCCTCGAGCAGGAACCGCGTGTCGTTGTTGATGAAATCCTGGACGCGGGACTGGAGATAGCCGGGTTCCTGGCGCGCGGTATCCTGGACGACCGCGATCAGCTGCTTGGCCTTGTCGCTGTCCATGACCAGCTCCAGCAGGGGCAGCAGCTGGGCTCCGTCCGTATCGGCATTTTCGTTGTATCCCCCTCCCGGCCAGCGTTGCAGCAGGTCCTTGCGCAGGGCCGTCAGGGCCTCGGCCATGGCGGCGTTCTGCCGGTCGTCCGTGACGAGGTCCGGCATCTGATCCTGCAGGAGGAACGCGATATTGTCGGTGGAGATCCCGGTTTCCTGCTGAGCCCGGCTGAACTCGATCAGGCGGATGGTCTCATACGTGGAGAGTGCAGACAGATTGAGGGGCTGGTCGTAAGGCGTGCTGCCGGGGTTCCCGAAGCTGGACGGAACCGAGAACCATTCCTTCATGCGGAACCAGTCCCGTACGGAATAGCGGGAGAGCCGGATCAGCAGCCCTTCCCGGTAGATCGTGCTCAGCAGCGGGAGCGAGAGGCTGATCGTGGCCGAGTTGGGGATGATGGAAGCGGGGAAGTCGCGCAGCTCCTGCTGGGAGATATTCATCACCCCGGACAGATAATTGAGCAGTACATCCTTATTCACGGGAGCGGCGAACGAAGCTGCCGCATCGAAGGGGAAGTTCTGATCGGCGACGTCGAAAACCAGGGGATTGCGGAAGATCCGCTCATACAGGTTGGGCATATCCGCCGGCTCGCCCCGGTTATAGTCCCGGTAAGCCCGCATGTCGATGTCGGCATACAGGATGCAGGCCTGCTCTACGCTCAGCCCGGTCGCGGCGGCGATATATTTAAGCTGCACCAGCTTCTTCACATCGGCCGCAGTGAAGCCTGTGAAGCTTGTCGCGGACGTGCCCGGCATAATGCCCAGGGCAAGGAATGCACGGTCCAGCTCGAAATAGCTCCAGCCCAGCGCACGGCTCATCTGCACGAAGCGGTGCAGCAGCTGCAGCACGTACTGGTCCAGCCCGCTGAGCTTCAGTTGCTCCAGCTGGCAGGTGTCGGGGCTGACGGAGGGGCTGTTGGGCTCGATCTCCAGCTTGCGGGTCCCCGTTCCGGTAAAGGGATTGATGGAGTAGCAGTCCTTGAGCTGCAGCAGCTCGGTGTAGCTGAGGCCGGTTTGCTGGAGGAATACATCCACCCGGCTGCCCAGGGTCGCTATCCAGCTGCCGAGCGGAACGCCGATGGAGGATCCGCGTTTGGCAGGGTCGGGGATGTTCGCGATCGTAGAGCCGGACAGCTTGAGCCCGTAATGGGGGAGCAGCTGCGTAAAGTTCGGAGCCGTTGCGGCCGGGGGCGTGGCGATATTGTTCATCCGCTCCTTGGAGATCCCGAGGTACTCCGTGCAGAACACCATGTCGTCCCAGGCCTGCAGCTTGTCCTTGTCGCCGAAGCGCTGTACGAGCTCGTAGCCGTTGATGCCCGGCAGCGTCAGGTAGGTATCGATCTGGCGCTTGTAGAAGTTGTACGGCAGCGACCAGGGATAGACGGACGCTGCAAGTGCAGGGTACGGTGTCTTGACCGTGACGGGGGTCGTATAGCCCGGAGCCGGCAGCGCGGGGTTCCAGACATTGAGCGTTACGTCCCCGGTATTCACGTGCTCGGGGATCGCACGCTGCTGTGCGGCGTCGGCAGTGGTCTGCCGGGCGTAGAACCTGTACTGGTTTCCCGGAGAGCCGGGGTTGTTCTCCCGGCTGCTGACCAGGTCTTCCAGCACTTCGTTGATGATGTCGATCTGGGGAACGGGGGTGTTCGCGTTCTTGCAGGTCAGGTTGATATGGCGGAGGTCGGGACGGCGGCGCTCCGTAAGCTCGGAGAATACGCCGGAGTCCTTGATCAGGGTCTCCATGTAGTGCAGCACGTCCGTGAAATATGCGGCTGCGCTGTACACGGACTGGCATTCGCTGCAGCTGCAGCCGTCGAGGGCGCCGAAGAGCGAGCGCCATTCGGCGTAGGCCTCTTCAGGGATGGTGACGGTCCAGTCCGTCGTGATGGGCACGCGGTCGGCCTGGGACAGCTCGACCCATTGCTCGAACACGCTTACGATGCCGGTGTTCGCGATGTTCTTGGCGGTATTGTAGATGGAGGTAGCTGCCGAAACCGATAGGACGCCGCCGAGGTCGGCGCTGAAATCGTCGAGCGAGGCCCGGGCGATCTTCATCGACGAGGTATAGCCCTTCTCCGCCATGGCGGCGATCTGGCCGTATTGCGGCGAGAGGTTCATGAGCCGCTGCACGGTGCCGATCTCCTCCACAAACGCCGGTACGTCCCCGACGCCGGCCATGGAAAAGCCGCTGTCCGCAATCTTAGCGTAGGGCGTCGTCCGCAGGTCGAAGCCGGGATTGTTGGCCACGAAGGCGCTCATGCCCTGCTTCATCTGCGTGAAGGGCGTTGTCGGGGCCGCGGCGATATCCCTGTTGATAGCGTTGGTCGGGAAGATCTCGTCGGTGTATTTGTCCAGGTAGGAGGCATAGCTCTCCTTTTGCGTCGTCTCGGAGCTTCCTTCCACGAAGTCGGGGAAGTAGAAGTTGCCGGCATCCTGGTTCTTCGCATTTGAGATCACGGTGAACCATTGCCCGGTGCTCAGGCCCACCAGCAGCGAGGGCTGTGCAGACTCCGCATTGGCGCCCGCGATGCCGGGATCGCCTTCCAGCGGCGTGCCCTTCAGCATCCGGAACAGGCGGTAGACCAGCGCGGGGTTACTCCCCGTGATGATGGCCAGGATCGCCGCCAGCTTCAGGTCATTGATCACCGGGAGCGGGAAAGGAGGGTTCGATTCGCCCGCGGCCGGGGCCAGCGTATCCCAGAAGTTGGTTCCGCTGCCCGGCACGTAGGCGAAATACTTTTTAAGGAAGAGGGTCGTTTTCTCGGAATTGTTGAGAACCTTGTTGAAAATGCGGAACGTGGCAGAGTTGCGCGGATCGGCGGAGCCGCCGCTTGCCGTGCCCGTCTGGGCCAGCAGGTTGAACAGCGCGGCGCGCAGTGAATTGATGGTCTCCGTCAGGGTGCCGGCATTCATGGAGGGGACGATCTGGCTGCCGAAGGCGGTGAGCGCCGCTTTCTTCAGCGCTTCGTCCGGAACGGTGATCAGCACCTCAGCCGCCATGGAGACATTGAAGCGGGAGAGCGCGTACAGGAAGCCGGGATTGAAATTTGCCAGCTTCTGCGAAAGCCGGGTTGCCAGGACCAGGCTCCGGATCTTTTCGAAGGTTTCGCCGGTGGCCGCCTCGAGGTAGCTGCGCGTGTCCGAAGACTCGAGGTTGACGTTCTCGATCGCGGGGCTGCCGGTAGCGCTCAGCGCGGCCTGCGTCCCGTTGAGCACGATATTGTACTCGTAGCCCGGCAGGCTGTCGGCTTCGGAGACGACCACGTCCAGGCGCTGGATCTTGCCGGTCAGGTAGGTGGTCAGGGTACGGTAGCTCACGCCGGTGGTGGGATTCACGACCCGGATCTGGTAGCCGCGAAGCTGGGCTGCGTCCTCGGCGACGTTCCCGACGACGAACGAGTAGGCACCCGTGTAAGTGGAGAGGGTCTGCATCCAGGGCAGGGCATTCTCCGGGATGCCGTCGGGGGAGGCGCGGAACAGGTTGACCTCATAAGATGCGGGAACTATAT
>JASLDA010000338.1 GCA_030151745.1 Chitinophagaceae bacterium
GCTAAGGCTCCCGCTCCACTGCAAACTGCCGATTGCAAATTGCCTATTATAAAAAGCCCCGGCACAAGGCCGGGGCTTTTTAAGACGCTGAAGTCGGATTACTTCTTCTTGGCGTAGCGGTTCTTGAACTTTTCGATACGGCCGGCGGTATCGACGAATACGCTCTTGCCGGTGTAGAACGGGTGGCTGGTGTGGGAGATTTCCACCTTTACCAGGGGATATTCCTTGCCGTCTTCCCATTGGATCGTTTCGCTGGTAGCGGCAGTGGAGCGCGTCAGGAAGGCGTATTCATTGCTCATGTCCTTGAACACGACCTGACGGTAATTCTTCGGATGGATGTCCTTCTTCATATCAGTACGTTTGGTGCATGGGGCCTGCCATGCGGTTATGGCGTTGTTTAGGGCTGCAAATTTAAGCCGATTTTTTCATACAATCCGGATTATTTCTGCGCCAGCTTCTCGATATCGGCACCCGCCATGGACGCGATATTGTATTTCGCGATCACCTTGCCGTCCGGTCCCAGCAGGAAGGCCTGGGGAATGTACTGTACGCCGTAAAGTTCTGCAGCCTTGCTCTGCCAGAAGCCAAGATCGCTCATATGGTAGGGCCATACCAGACCGTCCTGCTGGATTGCGGCGACCCAGGCGTCCTTGCTCTTGTCCAGCGACACGCTCACTACCGTAAATCCTTTCTTCGCCTTGCTGAACTTGGCGTCCTTGAATTTATTGTAGATCGCGACCACTTCCGGGGAGGCCCGGCGGCAGGGACCGCACCAGGACGCCCAGAAGTCGAGCAGGACGACCCTTCCTTTGTTGATCTCCGCCAGGCTGAGCGACTTGCCATCGGGATTGGTGAACTTCAGCTCCGGCGCCTGCTGGCCGATCTGGATGGTAGTATTTGCATAGTCCTGTGCGCCTGCATTGCCGGCAGCCGCCAGGAGGAAGGCCAGGCCGGCCAGAATCGTTCTGATCATGGTTGAATTTAAAGAGACAATTTGAGCAAATTACGGCTATTCGGGGAACTCAAGTGTCAGTCCGTCGTAAGCCAGCTGCACGCCGGCGGGCAGATGGACGTTCAGCTCCAGGTGCAACCCCAGCTGATGGGAGATATGGGTCAGATACGTCTGCCCGGCCCCGATATCGGCTGCGACGTCCAGCGCTTCCAGCAGGGTGAAATGCGAGATATGCGGTTCGTGGCGCAGCGCATTCAGCACCAGCGTGCTGCTGCCGCGGATATTCGCCCGTTCCTCCGGCGCGATGAAATTGGCGTCGGTAATATAGGTGAACGGCCCGATCCGGAAGCCCAGGACTTCCAGCATATAATGCTTCACCCGGATGGGCTGCAACACCAGGTCCTTGATGCGGATCGGGTGCGCCGGGTCGATCGTGATCATATTCAGCTGCGGAACGCCCGGGTAGCTGCCGTTCTCGAAAACGTAGGCGAATTCCCGGCGCAGGGCCTGGGCCGTTTCTTCCGTGGCCCATACGTCCATGGGCCGCTGCTGGATGAAGTTATAGGCGCGCACGTCGTCCAGGCCGGCGATATGATCCTTGTGGCCGTGGGTGAACACGACCGCATCCAGCTGCCTGACGCCCGCGCGCAGCATCTGGTACCGGAAATCCGGCCCTGAGTCGATCACCACCGAAGCTTCCTTCGTCCGGATCCAGATCGAGCTGCGCAGCCGCTTGTCGTGCGGGTCTGAAGAGCTGCAGACGGCGCATTCACAGGCTATGAGAGGTACCCCCTGCGAAGTCCCGGTGCCTAAAAACGTAACGGTCATTGGTGCAAGTTAGCGCTCGCTGCTTGGTTGAATGGTTGAGTAGTTGAATGGTTAAATAGGCCGTTGCCTGAAAGACCTTTGGGAACGTCGATCAGTGGAAGAACCGGCGCTCCTGCAGGTAGACGCCGCCTACGATGCCAAAGCCGCCTTTTACGTTCCCGGTCGCCGTCGTCGATTTTAGATTGCCGTCGATGACGTCGCCGGGCAGCAGGTTGTCCAGCTCGTAGGCCTTCAGGTAGTCGTAATAGTCCGGTGAGACAGATTTCAGGCGGATCGTATACTGCAGGTGCGTTCCGGAACCCGGCAGGGGCAGGAACATCCGGAATGCAAGGGCCGTCTGCCCTTCGGGCTTCAGGAAGAACCAGTAGTAAGGGCGGTTTATGCCGGGAGATACATTCTCCGAGCTGATCCGGTCGGTAAAGAAGATCTGCCGGCTGAGGCTGCCTGAATAGATCGTATCGCGCTGCACATCGACCCGGACGCCGGCGTCGACCAGGCTATCGTACAGACGGCGGTCGGCATTGAGACTGTAGAGCACGCCGCCATATTGGAACGAGGCATTTATCGCTGCATCCGTGATCAGGAGTTCCGCCACGTAGCGCGAACCGGCCGGCAGCGCCTGCATAAGCACCTTGAAGGCCAGCATGGAGTCGCCGTTGACTTGCTGAAGGCCGTCCGGAACGACGGATCCGGAGAACGCGGCGGGTACCTGGACCGAAGCCTCGGCGGGTTCCAGGCCCGGAGCTGCGGCCTTTATACGGTATGCCGTCTGCCCCGCCACGATTCCCGGGTTGCTGAAAAGGCTGGTATAGGCGGCGTACAGCAGGTCGTCTTCGTAGCCGGCCAGGGAGATCGTTCCGTTGGCTGAGCTGCAGCTGATCTGCATATCCTGCTCAAACCTCACCTGGCCCCGGGCGTCCTTAAGCGGATGGGAGCGCCCGCCCCGGATGTGGAGGGAATCGCCCGCTATGAGCTCGCCGTACAGGACGATGCGGGAGCCCTGGTCCGAAGGGGCCGGAAGATCGACCTCGTTGCAGGCGCCGAGCAGGAGCGCAGGCAGCAGGCAAACGAGCAGGAGCCTAGAAGCGTACGGCATAGCTGAGTGTTGGAATGAAGCGGAAGTAGCTGACCCCGGTGAGTTTATAGCCGCCGTTCTCCGCCGGCTTGATTGCGGCTGTCACGATATTCCGGTGAGCG
>JASLDA010000351.1 GCA_030151745.1 Chitinophagaceae bacterium
GCTTCCTGCTGAATGCGCTTCATGATTTCAGGGCCGTTCGTCGCATCGCGCATCGCCGAGGTGGCGCAGGCCTTCAGCGCTTCGACCTTGTAGATCTTCATCATCAGCTTGTAGGCCTGCAGCGTATCCATCAGCTGCTCCACTTTTTCCGGACCTATAAATCCGTTGCTGAAGACGTCCACGCCGAGCCGCAGGGGCACGCGCAGCAGGGTAAGCTTGGTATAATCCACCGTGCCGTCCCGGTAGGGGGCGGCCTGGGTAATGAGCAGCCGGGCGGCGTTGGACCCGATATCGATGGCGGCGAGAATCATTATCGATGCGTCATATCCGGGCTCGCAGGCCCTTAATCGTAGGTTTTTTGAAGCAGGTACTGGTACGTAGCCACCTGGCTGCGGACAAGCGGCTCGCCGTCTTCCGGGTTCACATATTCATTTCGCTGCTCGTTGTCTAAAATACGGGCCTTCACATTCTCGGCGAGCTGAATGTCCAGAATATCGATCAGCTCCTGCTGGATCTGCGGATCGAAGATAGGACAGGCGGCTTCCACGCGGTGGTCCAGGTTGCGTACCATCCAGTCGGCGCTGGAAATATACACCCGCCGCTTCCCGCCGTTATGGAAAATAAAGACCCGCGCATGCTCCAGGTACTCGTCGATGATGGAGATGGCCTTCATGGGACGCCTGAACGACTTCTGCTCGGTATAGGCGCCGCAGATGCCCCGGATCACCATGCGGACATCGACACCGGCGCGGGCCGCGTTGTACAGCTCGTTGATCAGCGTGGCATCCACCAGGCTGTTCATCTTGACGGTAATGGCGGCCGGCTTCTTCTTCCTGGCGTGCCGGATCTCCCGCGCGATCAGCTCGGAAAAGTGGCTGCGCATGGTCACCGGCGAAACGGGAAGCGTCTTGCAGCTTTTCAGGCTTTCCACCTTGGGCTGCACGGCCGTAAGAAAGGCGAAAATCCGGCCCATGTCCGCGAGGATGTTCTTGTCGGTCGTCAGCAGGCAGTGATCGCTGTAGTACTGGGCCGTGCCTTCGTTGAAGTTGCCCGTCGAGATGAAGCCGTAGACCTTGGTCTGGTTGAATTCCCGCTTGCGGATCAGGCACAGCTTCGCATGTACCTTCATATCCGGCTGCCCGATGAAGACCTGGGCGCCTTCATCTTCCAGGCGAGCCTTCCACATGAGGTTGGCCTCCTCGTCGAAGCGCGCGCGAAGCTCGATGACTACCGTGACCTGCTTGCCGTTGCGCACGGCATTGATCAGCGCGTTTACCAGCTTCGAGTCTTTCGCAAGGCGGTAGCAGGTGACCTTGATGCTTTGCACAAACGGATCGATCGAAGCTTCCCGCACCAGGTCGATCACGGAGTCGAAGCTGTGGTAGGGGAAGTGCAGCATTACGTCGCGGCGGTCCAGCACTTCCATTATGCGCACCGGCTGCACCAGCAGGGGGTGCACGAAAGGTCTCGGACGGGTGGGCCGGTCGTTGAAGACCTGCTTCGGGAAGCCCATGAAGTCCTTGAAGTTATGGATCCGCCCGCCCGGGATGAGGTTGTCCTTCCCCGTCAGGGAAAGACGCTTCACCAGATAGTCCAGCAGCCCCGCGTCGATATTCCGGTCGTAGACGAAGCGGGTGGCGCGGCCCCGTTTGCGGGCCTTCAGGCTCTTCTCGATTTCCTCGATGACGTTGGTATTGACATCGTTGTCGATCTCCAGCTCGGCATCCCGGGTAACCTTGATGATATAGCCCAGGAAGCGGTTGAAGCCGAAGGGGGCGAATATATGCGGGAGGGAATACCGGATGATGTCCTCCAGCAGGATGATATGCGTCTCGCCGTTGTCTGTCGGAAGGATGACGAAACGGGGCAGGACCTTGGTGGGAATGGAGATGAGCGAATAGCGCTGCAGCATGGCGTTCTCCGTATTGCCCAGCACGCAGGCGAGATAGATCGCCTTGTCGTTGAGCAGCGGAGCCGTGGGGATGCTCTCGATCATCAGCGGAACGATCTGGGTGCGTACCTCCTCGTCGAAATATTGCGCGACGAAGCGTTGCTGTTCCGGGGTCAGGTCCTGGTCCGTCTTCAGGTAGATGCCGCGCTGCGCCAGCTCTGCGATGATATCGGCGAAGGTGCCGTCGAAGCTGCCCTGCAGGTCCAGGAGATTCCGCTGGATCTGCTCCAGGATCTTGTCCGGATTGTTCTCCAGGTGGATCTTGGAGGCCTTGCCCAGGCGCACCATTCGCGACAGCGTGGCAACGCGGACGCGGAAGAACTCGTCGAGGTTGTTGGAATAGATCCCTATAAACCGGAGCCGCTCGTAGATATGTACATCGGGATCCTGGGCTTCCTGCAGCACGCGCTCGTTGAAAGCCAGCCAGGATAAATCCCGAACAATTGTTTTATGGGTACTCTTCACAGAAAGGAGCTATCAGGGGCCTGCCACAAAAATAGTTCCGGGATGCCCGGGACAAGATTAAGTTTTGGAGGTGTTTTCAATGTTTCATGTTTCATGAATTCATGTTTTGTATGTTGAATGGTATTTATGCGTGTCTTCGCAATCGGGTGCTCCGATCTCCCGCGAGGAAACATCGTCCCGGGTTCTGAAAGTTCCCGACTTTCGATATCTGGAAGCCGGCAGGCCCCGAACCACAATCTCCAATCTTAGAACTACAATCTCCAATCCCGTTATGCCCAAGCCCAAGCCCGGCTCCGGAATGGTGTTCTCCACCAATCCCGATTTCATGAAGCAGTTCGATGAGGAGCCGGAAGCGGAGGAGACGCTGCCGAAGGAAAAGCAGAAACTGCGGGTATCGCTGGATAAAAGGCAGCGGGCCGGCAAGGTCGTCACGCTGATCACAGGCTTTGCCGGAACGGAGGCCGACCTGAACAGCCTGGGCAAAGATCTGAAGACCAAATGCGGGGCCGGCGGCAGCGTGAAGGACGGTGAGATCCTCATCCAGGGCGATTACCGCGAGAAGGTCCTGGGCTGGCTGAAGGACTGGGGATATGCCGCTGCAAAGTAAGCTTGTATGATGTCGCGTTGAATTTGCCCCGCTTGTGCGGCCTGGATTAAATTCGCGATCGCCCGGTTAACCCTTGGGCACGACCATATGCAATCTCTTCGCTACCTGAGCGTCACCCTGGCGCTCGGCCTTGTCTTCAGCGGCTGCTCCAAGAACGATAGCGGCAATAGCCCCTCGTCCTTTACCATCGAAGGCCTTTCCGACCTCAGCCTGAAACAGGCCGGTGCCGTCAACGTGCCGGTTACCGTAAAGCCGGTGGCCGGAACTTCCGAAACCGTAAGCCTGGTGGCGACCGGCGTTCCCGAGAACGTGCAGATCGGCGTCACCCCGGCCTCGGGCGAGCCGTCCTTTTCGACGACCATGACGGTTGTCGCGGCCGTGGATGCGAAGGCGGGCACCTATCCGGTGAAGCTGGTCGGTACCAGCAAGAGTGGCGTCGTCGTGGAAAAAGGATTCAACCTGACCGTCCGGAACCAGAACTGCGCCCAGGACTTCCAGAGCGGGACCTGGAACGGAACGCGCAGCTGCCAGGCGCTCGGCGGCGGCGGCTTCCAGTCCACGATCGCCCCGGACCAGTACCTGAAGCAGATCAGCATCTCCAATTTCGGAAACTTCGGCAGCTCCGTCACCATGACCTGCAACCTGGATTGTGACAACGGCACGCTGACCGTTCCGTCCAAGACCTTTACGCCGAATCCCAGTTATTCGTACGCGCTCAGCGGCGATGGCAGCTTCACGCAAAACGAGCTCCGCATCCGGATTTTCTACGAGGACAACGGCAGGGTGAAGGACACCTGCACAGTGGTTTATACACGCTGATCCGTTGTCCTGAACTCTAATTGAAAAGCCGGCGTGAGCCGGCTTCTTTCGATGTGCGCTGCCGCCGGAAAACTCCCCCGAATTTCACCTTTCCGCAGGCCGCGAATCTCCTTCACCTTTGCAGCTACATTACCTATCCCCCCGCTCTCATGCCACGCTGCTGTTCCTGGCTTCCAGCCCTGCTTTTGCTGTCAATCCCCGGATCGCTGCAGGCCCAGCGGATGCTCCGGCTGGATGTGTCGGGAAATGCAGAGCAACGGCTGCCCTTCGCGGAGTTCCGCGTGCTGAAAGCGGATTCTTCCCAGCTCTATGCCGGAATGACGGACAGCCTCGGGCATTTTGAAGGCGCCGTGCTTGCCGCGAATGCATCCCTGCTCGAGCTAAGTGCGTATGGCTACGATATCACTATCTTCCGGATAGAGCCCGGAACGGCGGATGTCACCAGGCAGGCCCGGCTCAGCGCGGCCTCCCGGGCGCTGAGCGGCATCACGGTCTCCTCACGCAAGCCCCTGCTCGAGCGCAAGGCGGACAGGACGGTGTTCAATGTCGAAAGCAGCGTATCGGCAACCGGCAGCGATGCGCTGGAGATGCTCAAGCGCACGCCGGGTCTTCGTGTTTCCGACGACGGGATTGCCATCACCGGCAAAAGCGTGGTTTCTGTGCTGATCAACGACAAGATCGTGCAGATGAGCGGGCAGGAGTTGCTGGAAATGATCCGCGCCATTCCGGCGGACAACCTCGCCCGCATCGAGGTCATCACGACACCGCCGGCAAAGTACGAAGCCCAGGGCTCGGCCGGCCTGGTCAATATCGTGCTGAAAAAGCAACTGAAGCAAGGGCTGAACGGCCAGTTGACGGGATCGTACAACCAGCATTTCTACAACGGCGGCGGGTTGAACGGGAGCTTCAACTACCGCCGCGACAAGCTGAACCTGTTCGGCTCAGGGAATGCATTCCGGGGCACCAGCCTGGAGCTCGGCCGGATCGAAAGTCCCTTCCCCGGGCAGTTGCAGCGCCAGGAGCTGGACAATAAGGTCACGCATGTCTTCGACCGGCTTCAGGTCGGTGCCGACTATCAGCTCAGCCCGAAGATGGTTCTCGGCGTGAACTACACGCTTGGGTACGGAGGCTGGAAATATATCAGCGACGAGCGGACCTCGGGCAGCTTCATCAATACCGCCGGCGGCGGCCTGGATTCCCTCTCCCTCACCGACGGACACATACACGACCGCGGCCTGCGAAACGTGGGTAATATCAACTGGGAGTGGAAGCCGGATACGAGCGGAAAGAAGATCACTGCCGACCTGGACTACTTCACCCGTACCGGGCGCGCAACCCAGGATTTCATCACGGCCGGCTCTTTCCCTGACGGCCTTCCGACCGGAAACGGCAGCGACAATATAAATGCGGGCCGGCAGGTTATCGACATCCGGAGCGGCCGCGTGGACGTGGAATGGCCGACGAGGATCGCGAAGCTCTCCTTCGGCGGGAAGGCCTCGTTCATTCACAATACCAGCGACTATGCCTTCGCCGTGCGCAAGGGTACCGATTATCAGAATGATCCCCTGCGCAGCAATGTCTACGACTACAGGGAGAATACGCAGGCGCTGTATGTCAGCGCGGCCCGGCAGCTGGCGAAATGGGAGTTCCAGGCCGGGCTGCGCGCAGAGAATACCCAGGTCTCCGGCTATTCGGAAACATTGAACCAGGGTTATACCAACGACTACGCAAAGCTGTTCCCGACCTTCTTCGCGCAATACAGGATCAACGATGGGAACAGCATCGGCATAAACTACAGCCGCCGTATCCGCCGCCCGGAATTCTGGGACCTGAATCCCTTCCGTAATTACATCACCGCAAATTCATACGAGCAGGGCAACCCGTACCTGCAGCCTTCCTTTACGGACAATGTTGAGCTGAATTACCTGTTCAACGAAAGATTCACGTTTACGGTCTTCGCTTCGCGCGAGAAGCAGCTGGGAACACGCTATTCCATGGTCGATACGCTGAACCAGGCCATCATTTTCAGCAAGGCCAATATCGGCAACCAGGAAGCGGCCGGCGTCACCCTTTCCGGCAACTTCAAGCCCTGGAAATGGTGGGAATGCAACGTGCAGGTACAGGCCTACTACTACGTGTTCAGCTCCACCTTTTACAACGCATCCAATGCGCTGCGGTACGAGCGTGGCGCCTACAGCGGCGACATCACAAACAATTTCGTGCTCAACGCGAAGAAGACGCTGCTGGCGGAGCTGAACGGCCGCTACAGTTCCCGGCAGCTGAGCGATTTCGACGTCCAGCATCCTATCGGTTCCGTGAATGCGGGGATCAAGGCCCTCCTGTGCAAAGGGCAGCTGATCGTCGGCATCAGCATGCAGGATATCTTCCGCACGGAGTTCACCGTGTTCCAGAATATGTACAACGGCACCTATCAGTGGTACTACGGCGACGAGCGCAACCTGCACTTCGGGCTTACCTGGAAGTTCGGCAACCGCAACGTCGCTGCAAGACGCGAGCGCAAGGAAAACGAGGATGCCGGACGGGCTAGGTAGGGTAATATGCAATTTGCAATAAGCAATCGGCAATGGACGCATATGCATTGCTTACTGCAAACTACCCCACCATAAGCTGAGCCAGGTACTGGTAGTTTCCGTCGTCGAACAGCTTCTCGCAGTGCCAGCCTTCGGGGGCCGCTATTTCCCGGAGAGTGTCGAAGTCGATATAGAGCCAGGAGAAGACCGGGGTGCGCTGGCGCTTGTACCCATACTGGCAGCGGATCTCGCCATAGTACCGGTC
>JASLDA010000498.1 GCA_030151745.1 Chitinophagaceae bacterium
ATCGGCAGTTTGGTGGGAGGAAGCGAGTTCAAATATGGGTACTTTCCCCGAACCCTGCGTTGTTCGCCAAATAACCCATCCGCTTTCGGCGCGCCGGAAGCGGATGGAGATGTTCTCAATAAATACCCGGCACCGGTCCGGCCGTGGCTACCGCACGATCATCAGCTTCGCGTAGTTCAGGACGATCTTCTTGATCCCCGCGCCCGCCCCGAAGTCGATCGTGGCGATTCGGTTGGCGGCATTGCCCTCGATGGCCTGGATGGTGCCGAAGCCGAACTTCTGGTGCTCGACCTTCATGCCGGCCTCCATATCGTTGGGATTGTCCGGGCGGAAGGTGGCGCTGAGCTGATGCGTGACGGCCTTGGGCTGTGCAAGCTTGTCGGCGAGCTTCTTGAGCGGCGTGGTCTTCTCGAAGCTGCTGTTCATCGTGTTTCCGAAGGCCCCGACACTGCCGGTGGCCCGGTGTGCGGCCCCGGTAAAGCTGCGGTCCAGGTGCTGGTCCGGCACTTCTTCGATAAAGCGGCTCGGCTCGTTCTGGACCAGCTGCCCGAAGCGGTAGCGGCTGTTGGCGTAAGTGATCCAGAGGCGCTCCTTCGCGCGGGTCACGGCTACGTAGAACAGGCGGCGCTCCTCTTCGAGGCTGTCGCGGTCATACATGCTCATGCTCGAGGGGAAGAGGTTTTCTTCCAGCCCGACGGCAAACACGCAGGGGAACTCGAGGCCCTTCGCGGCGTGGATCGTCATCAGCTTGACGGCATCGGCCGTGGCCGGGTCTTCCTTGTCCGCATCGGTGAGCAGGGTGATCTGCTGCAGGTAGGCGCCGAGGCTCTTGTCCTGGAGCTCCCCTTCCTCGTCGGGCGTCTCGGTAAATTCCTTGATGGAGTTCAGGAGCTCCTGCACGTTCTCGTAGCGCGCCAGTCCTTCCACGCTCTTGTCGTTGTAAAGCTCGGCGACGAGCCCTGTCTGCTTGCCCACGGCGAAGGCCATATCGTAGGCATTCCCCTTGGCCAGCATGGACTGGAACGCGCGGATCATGATGACGAAGTTCTCGATCGCCGTCGCGCCGGCGCCGCGTATGCCGTGCATTTCCGGGACCTGCAGCACGTCCCAGAAGGTCTGGCCGCTGGTGTTCGCGGCCAGGGTGATCTTATCGATGGAGGTCTTGCCGATGCCGCGCACCGGGTAGTTGATGATGCGCTTCAGCATCTCTTCGTCCCGGGGGTTGACGACGACGCGGAGGTAGGCCAGGAAGTCCTTTACTTCCTTGCGCTGGTAGAAGGATACCCCGCCGACCAGGCGGTAGGGGATATTCATCCGGCGCAGGCTTTCCTCGAAGGAGCGGCTCTGCGCGTTGGTGCGGTAGAGCACCACGAAATCCTTATTGGGAAAGTGATTGCGCAGCTTCATCTCCGTGATGGCATCGGCCACGAAGCGGCCCTCGTCGTTGTCGGTGAGCGTGCGCACCAGCTTGATCTTTTCGCCGCCGGCCTTCTCGGTCCAGAGGTTCTTGGGGATCTGGTTCTTGTTGTTGCCGATGATGGTATTGGCCACGTCCAGGATGAGCTGCGTGGAGCGGTAGTTCTGCTCCAGCTTGATGACCTTGACGTCTTCGTAATCGTCCTGGAACTGCAGGATGTTCTGCACGGTGGCTCCGCGGAAGGAATAGATGCTCTGGGCGTCGTCGCCCACGACGCAGATGTTCTCATGCACCGCGCCGAGCATCTTGATGATGGCGTACTGCGCGAGGTTGGTATCCTGGTACTCGTCGATGAGGATGAACCTGAAGCGATGCTGGTACTTCGCCAGGACCTCGGGGAATGACTTCAGCAGGACATACATCTTGAAGAGCAGGTCGTCGAAGTCCATGGCGCCGTTGCGGGCCAGGCGGTTCGCGTAGCGCTCGTAGATCTCCCCGATCATGGGGCGGCTGGAGCGCGCATCCTCGCTCTGGATGGCGCCGTCGCGCTTGTAGCCGGCCGGGTCGATGAGGTTGTTCTTGGCGGCGGAGATGCGGTTGCCCACGAAGGCCGGCTTATAATGCTTATCGTCGAGGTTCAGCTCCTTGATGATCTCCTTGATCACGCCGCGGGCATCGTCGGTATCGTAGATCGTGAAGTTGCTGGGATAGCCGAGCTTGGTGGCTTCGGCGCGCATGATGCGGGCGAAGACGGAGTGGAAGGTGCCGACGTAGAGGTTGCGGGCCTCGTTGTTGCCGAGGATATGCTCGATCCGCTCCTTCATTTCGGCGGCGGCCTTGTTCGTAAAGGTCAGGGCGAGGATGTTGAAGGCATCGACGCCGGAGCGCATCAGGTGGGCGATGCGCGTGGTAAGCACTTTGGTTTTGCCGGAGCCTGCACCGGCGACGATCATGAGGGGTCCCTGAATATGTTCTACGGCTTCACGCTGCTCCCGGTTCAAACCCGCTAAATAGTCCTGCATAAGGGGGCAAATTTACGGAGGGATGCATTGGGGCTGAAGCATCGTTCTCCATTTTCACTTCCCCCGATGACGGCTTTTCTCCGGGCAATCCGGCCGGCGGCCCGGGACGTGATCCATGCCTAATTTTCAGGTAAAGCGATCTTCTCATTCCCAATGCCCCAATTGATGCCGAAAAGCGTCACGGTATTTTGCCTGTCGCCGAAATTCTTACCGAACGCCCCGTTCACATATTGCCCATCCTTTATTTTATAGGACACGATACCGATCGTCCGGTTTTGTTCGTTTATGCCATTCTGGGCATAATAGCGGTACATGATCTCGCATGCAAAGGAGAAGTCATTGAATTCGAAGCCGATCTTTCCCCCGATGTCATACAGGTTGGATTTGGTGATATTCCCTTCGTTTGTCTTTACATAGCCGTCATAGAGAAAACGTCCGTTTACCAGCAGGTCAAGGTAGGAGGAGGAAACCTTGTCCCGGTCGTAATTGAGGGGAATGTAAGACGCCAGCGTAGCCCATATCCCGGCCCGGCCCGTTTTCCAGAGGCTGTCGCCGATACCGTACACTGCATAGGCTCCGGCCAGGTCGAAGGAAAAGATGGGCTTCTCGGACATCAAAGCGACAACCTCGTCTCCCAATGAATCCTTTGCCGTTTTAAGATAGTCGAGCATGCACTGCTTTTCTTCCGCCGAGCCTGCATCGGTAGTTAAAGCGCAATGCACCTGGGCAGCAGTGCTTTCCGAGCTTTGGTATGTAGCCCAGCTATTGATTTTTTCCGTTAGCCGGTTAATATGCTTCGCCTGATAGACCCGGATGATATTCGAGCGCAAGCCGGCGGAAAAGACCTTCTGCGCCGTTGAAAAAGTGTCGGGCACAAGATCCTTGGACATAAAGGACGCAGATATACTGCTGAACTTTATCCCTCCGAACGGAAGCTGCTTCAGTCTCCCGTCATCGGCCTTCTTAAGTCCGAGGAGACGATAGACATTCCTGCCGGACGTCTTCATCCAGAGGTAGGGACTGGTTTCCATGGAATAGTTCTGCGGCCAGCCGGTATTCGCATCAAACGTCTGGAGGACACCTATGACCAGCGATTTCGGCGTTGCAGGCGCCTCGATATTCGTCGGGGCGATGTCTACCAGCTGAAATCCGGGCGATTTGGGAGCCGCCAGGTCGGAAAGCTTTGCCTCTCCGACCTGGGCAGCGGCTACTCCCGCAAATAAGCAGAAGAAGGCCGTCAGCAGCGATCTCGTATTCATGATATGAGCTGGATTTTCTTTGAGATGATCGCCTTCGTGTAGTCGGCCAAAGGCACAACGCTGTCCGGCTTGAAGGTCTTAGCTCCATCAACGCCGCCCTCAAGTAAATAGTCCACGGACGTATTGTGCAGTTGTCTTTTCCGCTCCTCCAGCTCGGGAAAGATATCAAGTCTTATCTCCGTCCATACAGATAGCAGCTTGCCGTTCAGCAGGCTTGCCGGTGCGAGATCGGATCTCGGTATATCTCCCGTTGCATCCGCGGACGCCGCGGAAACGACCACTTTCTCCGAGCGGACGTCTATGACCAGGGCCCTGGTGCGGGCCATCGCCCAGGTCTCCACATCCGTGGCAAACTTGATTTTAGCGGAAGAATCGCCTGTCTGATATGTATCCATAGGTACCTTGTTTTCCCGCCTACTCTGAACCGTTTTCGGCTTCCCGGCGCTTACTCTTAAGGATTTTCAGCAGAACTCCGTTTCCATTTTCAAGGCACCTTACAATTGCATCTTTCCCGAAACACATCAAGAGCCATATACAAGCCGCTTTCGCATTAAACATACATCAAGTTCGTAAATCTACAAGTTCAATTTCTCTTTACTATCATACTTGCCGGCGTTCATAGCCGCCAATTCCCAGGCACACATCTACATAATAAAAGTATATCTTTAGCCCGCTGCATCAATGCTATCCGGGCCAGCCCGGATAATTATTCAAGCGGCAGACAACATAACCCTATGCCGACCTATTCCCCCTACACCTCGGAACAAAAGCTCGATCTGATCAACAAGGCCCGGACCGTACTGCGTGGCGAGCACATGGAAAGCGCGGACCTTCGCCGGCTGATCGGGAAGCTGGAAGTCAACGATCAATTCGCGTATGCTACAGAGATACTGCTGCGCGTGATCGAGGACGAAAAAGCCTCGAGCAGCAGCATCTCCGTTCGTGACTATCAGGATCTCGCCAAATTCATATACAAGGACACGGCCCTCCCTTCCGATTTCAAATTTGCGAA
>JASLDA010000393.1 GCA_030151745.1 Chitinophagaceae bacterium
AGCCTGGCCTGGAGCATCGCCGAGCACCTGCACGATCACGCGGCGCGGCCCAAGACGCTCTTCGCCACGCACTACCACGAGCTGCACGAGCTGGAGAACCGGCTGGCGCGGCTCCGCAATTATCATATCACGCACCAGGAAGTCGGCAACAAGGTGGTCTTCCTGCGCAAGCTCGCCCCCGGCGGCTCGCGGCACTCCTTCGGCATCCAGGTGGCACGGATGGCAGGCATGCCGCCCGCGCTCCTATCCCGCGCGGAAGAGATTCTTTCCATGCTCGAAGAAAAGCACGCCCAGGACGGGGAAGAAGCCGAGACGGCCAAGCGCATCCGCCGGAAGCAACCGGTGGCCGCGAACTTCCAGCTGAATATTTTCGACGGCCTGGGCGAGGACCTGCGCCGCATCCGGCAGCTGCTGGACGATACCGACATCAATATGCTGACACCCGTGGAGGCTTTAATGAAGCTGAACGAGATGCAGACGATTGTGAAGCCTTATAAGTAGCTGAGCGGCCGAATTGGCTGCCGGCTAATCTGACAATCGCGTAAATCGTGGATTCTTGACCCGGCTCATTTATCCTCGGCTACGTCATAAAGCCCGGAGGCCTCTATTCTCAGGTGCCGGCGGAATTTCTTCCAGCGGGTCTTATTGGAGATCACCGTCATCGCTACACCGCCTTCCGTCCAGCTCCTGCCCCTGTCGTAGCTCATCCGCACCGGGGCGCTGAACCCCGGCTCGGCATTTTCCCAGCGGAGCACCAGGTCGTTGCTGCCGTCAGCCGCCTTGCCCCAATGCAGGGTAGGGATGCGCGTCGTGCGGAGATACTGCTGGAAGAACGGCGCCAGCTGCAGCCCGCTTTTTTCCTCGATATATCGCTCGAACTCTCCGGTCGTAACGATCTTGTGATAGAAGCGCTCGTTCATGCCGCGCAGCAATTGCCGGAACGCGCTGTCGTTGTTCATCATCAGGCGAATCATGTGAATGACGGCCGCGCCCTTGTCGTACTTGTCGCCGGAGCCTTCGTCGTTGACGCCGTAATCGCCGATCACGGGCCGGTCGTTGCTGATATTGCGCCAGCAGCCTTCAGCGTATTTGAAGGCCGCCTTCTTCCCCCGGATCCATTCCACGAACAAGGTTTCGGTGTACGAGGTCAGGCCTTCATGGATCCAGTTGTCTGCGATATCCTGCGCGGTGATCGAGTTCCCGAACCATTCGTGCCCGCTTTCATGGATCGCGATATAGTCGAAGCTCATGCCGATACCCGTACCGCTCCGGTCCATGCCGCGATAGCCCATTTTGTACTCGTTGCCGTAAGCCACCGCGCTCTGGTGCTCCATGCCCAGGTAGGGGGCTTCCACGAGTTTGTAGCCGTCCTCGTAAAAAGGGTAGGGACCCATCCAGTGCTCGAAGCAGCGCAGCATGTCCTTCGCTACCTTCCATTGTTTCCGCGCCTTGCGCTCGTTGTAGCGGAGGGGGTAGAAATCGAGATTCAGCAGGCCTTTCTCGCCCTGGAAGGTATCGCGCCAATGGGTGTAATCGCCGTAGTAAAAGGTCTGATTGTAGGTATTGACAGGATTCTTGCACACGAATCGTAGCAGCTGCTCCCCGGCCCCGGTCACGGGGTCGAGGACAACCGTCGTGTCCGCCAAGCCGTTGCTTACGTAGTTCTTTGGGTTTGAAAGCACCCTTCTGTATGGGGCGCCGGGGTGGGGGCGGCCGGTCGTGTCCGTTCCCCGCCGATTTGCGTCAAAGCCCGGTGCCGGCAGGCTCAGGCTGAAAACGGTCCCGCTGTCCGGCTCGTCTCCCTGGTAGTCTTTGCAAGGCCACCAGGCGCTCGCGCCCAGTCCCTGGCAGGCGACGGCGATCCAGGGACTGCCCGAGCTATCCTTCGTCCATATCAGTCCGCCGTCCCAGGGAGGATGCACGGCGATCCGCGGCTTGCCGTGATAATATAACCTCAGGGTTCCCGGCTCGCGCACCGAATTGACGAGCCACCAGACATTTCCCTCTTTGACCGGCGTTGCCAGTTTCAGCTTCTTAAATGGAGCTGCCGTTTTCTCAAAATAGACGCTGTCGATGAGCATCGAGTCCTGCAGGTCAATCTGCAGACTGTCGCCCGGCTTGCCGATGATATTAAAAGCGATGCCGATCTGCCCTGTGATCGTTTCGGCCGCTGTATCCAGCGATATCGACAGTTCATACTTCGTCACATCCCACCAGTCCCGTCCCCGTCCGTTCGAGCCCCGCAGCGTATCCTGCCGGGTATAGCCCTGGGCAAGGCCTGATATTAGTAAGGGCAGGAGAAACAGCAATCGTCTCATACAGGAACGGAAGGAATTGGAGCGGAGCGATAAAGGTATTTTATCTCCGATGAGCCGGTCTCTCCCCAAACGCGGTATTTCGGGAGGCGTGAACCCGGCTTCAGGCGGTGCTATTCCGCGCGGATCCGTCCCGGCCGGCTTTCATGGCCAATGCTTCGGTCCCGGGAATCGCGGTTCGTTTTTCTTTCTTCATCTTTGCTCACGCATGTCTAGTTACCGTCCCGGGGGCTTCGGACCGTCCATGCCGCCGGTAGTAAAGAACCTGATCATAATCAATGTCATCCTGGTCGTGGCGCAGCAGCTGCTGTTCCAGACTTCCGGCATCCAGCTGGGGGATTATCTCGGGCTGCACTATTTCCGTTCCCAGATGTTCCGGCCCTGGCAGCTGATCACGCATATGTTCATGCATGGCGACCCGCGTGATCTGAATGCCACGATCCTGCATATCTTTTCCAATATGTTCGGGCTCTGGATGCTGGGCTCCATCCTGGAATACCGCTGGGGGACCAAGCGTTTCCTGACTTTCTACATGATCTGCGGGCTGGGCGCTGCCGCATGCCAGCTGGGCGTGATGAGCCTGCAGCTGGAGCCGATCATTAACGGCTACGATCAGTTCATCAACAACCGGACCCTGGACCAGTTCAATAACTTCTGCAATCATCACCTTCATCGCGGCGCGCATCCTGCCTTGATCGAGCTGGTGCAGAAGCTGCAGCTGGCCTGGAACAACGATCCCGGCAATACCTTCTATCCGCAGCTTGCCGAGCACAGGCTGCACGACTACGTTTACGGGACCAATGTCGTAGACGGGCTCCGCCTGAACGGCATGCGCCTGGAGGGCGTGCTGGACGACAGCATGGTCGGCGCTTCGGGGGCCGTGTTCGGCATTCTGCTGGCTTTCGGCTACCTGCTGCCGAACCTGGAGCTGTTCCTCATGTTCATCCCTATTCCCATACGGGCAAAATACTTCGTGCTTTTCTACGTTGCGTTCGAGCTTTATGCGGGACTTCGCGCCAGCGAGACGGATAACGTCGCCCATTTCGCCCATTTGGGCGGTGCGCTTTTTGCATTTATTCTGCTCAAGCTATGGGGTTATCGCTTCGGCGACCGCCGTTTTTAGGTAACTTTAGAAACCCGCTACTTTTTCGTGTTTTATGAACAATCGCCGCTCCGGACAGCTCCGGATTCCCGGTTACAGTGAAAATGCCGTTCTCCAGCTTGTCGCCGCCACCGGTCTTTTCTTTATCATGTTCTTTGCCGCCTGGGTTACGATGGTGGTGTTCGGCGTGCAGAAGGACCTGGCGCAGAGCCGTGTCTACCAGGTGACCGGTCTTGCGCCCATCGGCGAGTTCCTGCGCTAT
>JASLDA010000397.1 GCA_030151745.1 Chitinophagaceae bacterium
GTCCAGGTCGTAGGGCGTCAGCAGGTAGATGATGCCGTATCCGCCCAGGCAGGCACAGAGCAGGACGAAGCCGCGGGCCGGTACCTTCCTGCCGGCCAGGCAGTATGCCAGATAGAGCAGCACGGCGACAGAGGGCCAGAGCGCCATAGTCCGTATATCCCGGCTGAAGTATTGCCAGATGGTCCGGTACCGCCCGGGATCGGCCAGCAGGCTGGCGGGGCCGCGGTTCTGGTTTTGAAACAGGTCGTTGGCGGGCGCAAAGCCCAGCTTGAATACCAGCAGGCAGAACAGGGGAAGCGCCAGCCCTGTCAGCGCCGGCCCGCGGTTCGCCTTCGATAAAAGCCGCGGCGCGAAAACGCAGAGCGCTGCCGGCGCAACCATGATGCCTTCGTTCTTGATCCAGGGCAGACAGGCGATGAAAAAGCAGCCTGCGGTTATCCGGGTGCGGCCGGCTCCGCGCCGGAGAAAGATAAGCGCCAGCAGCAGGACGGCGGCCAGCAGGGTGTCTGCATACTGGGAAATGCCGCGCTCGAGGTACCAGTCGTCCGTAGCGAACAGCAGCAGCGCCGCCGTGGCGGTGAGCAGGTTGTGCCTGAAAGTCTCGAGAAAAATGAGCGCGGGGATCAGCAAGCTGACAAACAGGCTCAGCCCGAAGCCTATATAAAGCCATCCGCCGCCGCTCAGCCGGTTGAAGAACGCAATGCTTGCCGGCAATCCCGGCGGGTAATCGGGATGATCGTATTGTACGCTGCGGAAAAGGTTTTTCCAGTACTGGCCGTCGCTGAGAAATCGCGCATGGTAATTCCAGATACCCGCAGCGTCCCAGTCTCCGTATAGCTGGCCGAGGTGGTATGTTCTGTTGACGATCAGGAAGAGACCTCCGGCAAACAGTGCCAGCTCATACCACTTCAATGGCGGGGAGGGCCTGACGCGGGACACGCGGCCCAGGATGAAGCCGCTGCCGAGGAGCCCGGCGAGCGCCGCGAGCCAGAAGGGCAGCCCGGCAGCCAGCGCGAGAAAGGCGGCCATCCCGCATATCAGCAGGGCTGCGAGGATAGCCGAGAGTATCGCGGTTTCCTTTCTCATGGCCGGCGGACAAAAAGAAGGAAGCGGCTCCCCTGGTAGTTCGAAACTGCGATCCGGCGGTATCCCGGCCGTTCGGAAGGCTCATGCCCGCCAGGGCCGATAGCCAGAACCGTATCGGGCCTTTCGTCCGGCCTGGCCAGGAAGACATTGCAGGGAGCCAGCGCCAGCCGCGTTTGAATGAGGAGTGGTCCGGCGTCTCCGCCGGCGGCCAGGTATAGCGTCTGTCCCGGCCGCAGGTATGGAATGATGTCCCGCAGCCCCCGGTGGATGATCCCGGCCTCGCCGCCGCCGCCGGCTACCTTAGATATATGAAGGAGCATGCCGCATAGCATTGCCAGGCCGAATATCCAGACAGCGGCATTGCTTCGCATGGTTCAGCGTTCCAGGCTGAACAGGCTGTCCACGAATTCGGCCTTGTCGAAGATCTGGAGATCTTCCATGCGCTCGCCGACGCCGATATATTTCACAGGGATCTTGAACTGCGCCGCGATTCCGAGAACGACGCCTCCCTTGGCGGTGCCGTCCAGCTTGGTGACCGCGATGGAATTGACGTCCGTCGCGGCGGTAAATTGCCTGGCCTGTTCGAGCGCATTCTGCCCGGTGCTTCCGTCGAGCACCAGCAGCACTTCATGCGGCGCATCCGGCATCTTCTTGCTGATGACGCGGCGGATCTTCCCGAGCTCGTTCATCAGGTACGCCTTATTGTGCAGGCGGCCCGCAGTGTCGATTATGAGAATGTCCACGTCCCGCGCGATAGCCTGCTGCACGGCTTCGAAGGCGACGGCGCTCGGATCGGAGCCCATTTCCTTTTTCACGATCGGCACGCCGGTACGCTCGCTCCAGATCGTCAGCTGATCCACGGCCGCGGCCCGGAAGGTATCTGCTGCGCCGAGCATGACGCTCTTGCCGGCCTTCTTGAAGTTATGCGCCAGCTTGCCGATGGTGGTCGTCTTGCCGACGCCGTTGACCCCGACCACAAGCAGCACGTACGGCTTTTTCGCGGCCGGCAGCTCGAAGCGCTCGAACTCCGGATCGGGGGCGTCCGTGAGAATACCCATGATCTCTTCCTGCAGGATACGGTTCAGCTCCGAGGTGCCTACGTATTTGTCGCGGCTGACCCGCGCTTCGATGCGGTTGATGATCTCGACGGTAGTATCCAGGCCTACGTCGGCGCTTACCAGGGCTTCTTCCACCTGATCCAGGACTTCCTCGTCTACCTTGTCCTTTCCTGCAATGGCTTTTGCCATGCGGCTGAAAAAGCCCTGCTTGGTTTTTTCCAGCCCCTGGTCCAGGGCTTCTTTCTGTTCCTGCTGTTCTTTATTGCGCTTAAAGAGTTTATCGAATAGTCCCATTTCGGATCGTGTAGTATGAATGACGGGCTACAGGCCACTGTATTGTCGACACAAAAGTACTTCTGCCGGGCTGATTCGCGGGCAGCCCGCTATGGGGATTTTAGGCGTTAGGATCCGGTTTTATGAAATGGGATGCCGGTCCGGGCAGGTTCTCGGCCTGGTCCGGCTGCTGCAGGCCCGAAATTATTCCCTAGCCGTTTATGAGCACATTTGCGGAGCGGGTCGGGATGTTCAACCGGCAATTGCATCTCGATACTGCATTGCCGGCCGGCCTGCGCGTTATGAATCCGTACCGGGAAGACCCGGATGCCCTGCGGCTCGCGGATGCTTTCTATGAAAAATACTTTTCCGACAACGCCGTGCGCTACCTGATCCTGGGCATCAATCCCGGCAGGTTCGGGGCAGCGCTGAGCGGCGTGCCCTTTACCGATTTCAAGCGGCTCCGGGAATATTGCGGCATAGATCCCGGCGGGCGTAAGGCGCATGAGCCTTCCAGCGAGTTTATCTACCGCATGATAGATGCTTGCGGCGGTGTCGCAGATTTCTATAAGACTTTCTTTATCAACTCGGTCTGCCCGCTGGGATTTACGATCCGGAAGCCTTCGGGCCGCGAGGTCAACTACAATTATTACGACAGTCCGGCCCTGCTGCAGGCCGCGCGGCCGTTCATCCTGAAGTCCCTGCACCAGCTGATCGGCCTTGGCTGCAGCACGCGCCGCCTGTTCTGCCTGGGCATCCGGAACGCGGAGCAGCTGCGGCGGCTCAACGCGGAGGAGTCGCTTTTCGATGAAATCGTGGCGTTGCCGCATCCGCGTTTCATCATGCAGTACCGTCGTCGCCACCTGGAGGAAGAGATCGATGGTTACCGGAATGCGCTTGCCGCCTATGTCCGGGGCCGTTGAGCCGTAGCCGGCTGCTTAGAAGGCAAGGCCGAGCAAGATGCCGGCATCCGCCCCATGTCCCGAAGCCGGTGCGAGAAAGGAAATGATATTGTTGGAGCTTATGCCGAGCCGCAGCGCACCCAGCTTGAGGCTGGCCAGGGCGCCGAGGCTCGCGCCGTAGATGCCGCCCGCGCCGGCATTGACGCCGAGGTTCAGCATATCGGCGAAGCTGTAGGTATAGCCTACCGAAAACAAGGGCCGCAGGGTGGAGGTAAGGTAGTTGTCGAAACCCTGCAGGTACAGGAAGTTCAGCTGGTGGCTGTACCAGGTCCTGTTCCCGCTGTTATGCGGCTTCAGCCCGTAGTTCCCGGAAATGACCAGCTTCGTCGGCAGCGCCATCGTAAAAGCGTCGTGGCTGTAATTCGGCTTGGCCAGGGAAGCCACGGAATCGAGGCTCAGCGAGTGATTCCCGTCGAAGTCGATCGTCGTTCCATCGTAGCGATAGCGGCTGGTATTGTACATATTGGTCACGCTGTTCCGGAAGCGGATGCTGCCGATATCCATGATCCCGAGGTTGAATGACAAGCCTGCCATCGGGCTCACCCGTACCGCCAGGTCCATTCCGAAGCCGCTGCCCGAGCCGCCCCGCAGGGACTTGTCGTTTACGTTGAAGCTGTTTCCTTCGAGCCGGAGGCTATCGACGCCCAGGGCCGCGTTGACGCGGTAGTTCAGGTCGAAATCGAGATAGCGGCCGTCCTGTTCCGTGAACATGCCCAGGGTATTGTCTTTCCGCATCTGTACGCCGGCCTGCCCGCTCAGGTAGCTCAGGCGGATCGCCGGGCGGATGATCAGGTTGCTGTACAGCGGCGCAATATTCGCCGAGCCGGCCAGGTACCACTCGGTAAAGGCCATCCCGTTGAAACGCGGCATGATATTGACCGTCTGCCCGGCAAACTGCTTATTCCCGTACGCGGCAAGCAGTAGCAGCTCCCTGTTGAAGGTACTGCTCACCTCGATGCGCTCGTTTACGCCTGCGCCGAGGCTGAACAGCTTCCGCCCGGCCCGGCTGCGTATGTTCAGCGCGAAGTTTACGACGCTTAGGTCCAGGGAGGCGGCAATGGTATTGTTTTCCGGGTTTGCATCAGCCAGGGTGCCGGCTATGAGGCTGTTGCCGAGCCGGTCGGCCTGAAGCATGTCCCTGGCGTTCTGGTAGCTGGCGAAGTTGCTTCCGACGGATACATAGGGATTCAGGACGCTGACCTGGAAGCGGTCGAAATGGTCGCCGAGATATGTGGGCAGGTGCCGGCTCGCATTTGCGGAATTGTGCGCATCCTGGATGGCGCCCATATTGAGCTGGGCGCGGGCCGGGAGGCCGGCGGCGCATGAAAGGGCGAGGCATGTAAAGAGTAAGATCCGTTGCATGAAGCGGGTTTAGAAGCGTACGGTAATGTTGAGATCCCCGGTAAACTGCAGGCGCAGCGCCGCCTTCCTGGAAGCGCCTACATAGGGTGGGGTAAGGCCTTCGGAGGAGACGATGAACCGCGTCGCTATGAACCTGGCCGATTTGATGATTTCCAGCTTCCGGTTGCTGATCGGTACCGCCTGCCGCGTGGAGGTGGTCCTGAGGGTATTCCCGGCTGCATCGGTCTGGCCCGCGCCGATGACGAGGTCGGTGCCGAAAAGGGAGTCCAGTACCCGCGCCCTGGAGCCGTCGAGGAAATAGATCTGCCCGGAGATCGCCGTGGGCATGCCGTTATCGCTGAAAACGTTCAGCACGCCCCGTGTAGCCGTATCGCTGAGCGGCGTATTGGAGACGGCATCGTCGGAGCCGGCGTCGAATGCCAGGGTATCCGAGGAACTGAAGCGCTTGCCCGTGTAGATTTCGATATAACTGGCCGATACGACGCCCAGCCGGATGTTCAGGTGGCTGGGGCGTGTCGAAAATACCACGTTGGAATATGCGGGCGAGCGGAAATCGTCGAGGTAGAAATATACCGAATCCACCAGCGATTTCCCGTACACGTCGATATTGAAGCCGAAGGTCTGGCCCGGGGCCACGTCCGAGGCGATCAGCATCTCGCCGACGATGTTTGCCGCGGAGGTATCCCGGCGGTTCCGCATAGTGACCCGGGTGCCGGCTCCTATCGGTACCGGGAAGAAGTTCTCCAGGCTGCCGGTGAACTGCAGGGTATCGATATCGACCCGGTGCAGCCAGTCGGCGATCTGCAGGGCAAAAGGACCTACATGGGAAATGCGCAGTCCCGGGCTGCTTACGGGAATGCCTTCGGGAACGCCGAGGCTGAAGGCCGGGATATCGACATCATACTGCAGGTTCTTGAGCGAGTTTATGCTGTTGATAGAAAGATCGCCCTTCGCCAGCGGAAAGAGCCAGTCGCCCCGCAACTCCGCATTGCGGTCTTTGCTGCATCCTGCGGCGAGCAGAAAGGTCAGCAGGCAGATGCCTATAAGGTGTACAGGATGTTTCATAAGCGCAAAGCGCATTTTTAGGTTTTAAAGATAAATCCGGTTCCAGGTAATCGTATCGTCAGATCCGATCGGGAAATCCTTCACGTTATCCTGGCTGCCGTCATTGCAAAGGTGATGGCAGGGGCGCGCCTTTTCCCATGTCGCCCTGAGGTTATGCCGCGCGCCGCAATCATTCGCGAAGTGACAATGGAATCTGCACTGCTTTTCATGTCGTGGTCCGACGCCGGTTCGCCCGAACCGGAGCCTGCGCTCTCCGTGCGGGCTCTTGGCCGTCGATCTTAATCAGGCCCTGCATTAAACCCGGACCAAGTATCTTACCCCGATGAAAATGCACCAGGTTCTGATCAGCGGCAGCAACGGCCGGCCGATGGCGGCAGATCTGTTCTTGCCCGAGGCCCCGGAGCCGGTACGGCTGCTGGTGTATGCGCATGGTTTCAACGGTTTCAAGGACTGGGGCGGGGCGGACCTGATCGCGCAGGCCGCCGTCCGGCGCGGATTTGCCTGGCTGCGCTTCAACTTCTCCCATAACGGCACTACGCCGGAGCATCCGCAGGACTTTGCCGACCTGGACGCCTTTGGTTCGAATACATACAGTAAAGAGCTTTACGATCTGGGCGCGGTCTTCGATTGGATTTATCTGGAGGGCAATCCGTACCGGGATCGCTTAGGCAGGCAGCGTCCGGGCCTGATCGGCCACAGCAAGGGCGGCGCGGAAGCCGTCGTTTTTGCAGCGGAAGATCCGCGGGTCGGGGCATTGGCTACCTGGGCGGCCGTAAGCGCCTGCCGCACGCCCTGGGACAGCTGGGACGGTGCGCGGATGGCCGAGTGGAAGGCATCCGGGCGCGCGTACGTTCTCAACGGCCGGACCCAACAGCGGATGCCGCTCGATTATACGCTGGCGGAGGACTATGAGCGGAACCGGGAACGCTTCGATGTAGAGGCCGCGGCATCCCGGCTCACGATTCCCTGGCTTATCTGCCACGGTACGGCCGATACCAGCGTAGATTTTGCGCACGCGCGGCGGCTGCATGCGTGGAATCCGGGATCGGAGCTGTTTACGCTCGATACCGATCATGTATTCGGGCGGAGACATCCCTGGACGGAGCATGCCTTACCGGCCCCGACATTGGAGCTTTTGCAGCATACATTCGACTTCTTCAATCAAAATCCCGGTCGATGACGAAAATGCTGGGGGCCTTGTGCCTGGCGCTGCCGATGTTGACGAATGCGCAGGTGGATTCGCCGGCGACAGCAAAAGTTAAAGCCTGGGACCGCAACAACGCCGAATTCGCGTGCTGAAAGGCGGCATCAGCCCTTGCCGAAAACCGCGGTCTGGTGCGCGATGCTCTCCATGTGTACCGCTTCCAGGAACTGGCGCAGGAAATCTTCGTTGAGTCCCACCTTCCGGCCTTCGAGCAGCATGCGCTCCAGGATCCAGTTCCAGCGCGCCGTCTGGAGAATCGTGATATCGTGCGCTTTTTTGTAATCGGCGATCTTTTCGGCGACCTTCATGCGCTGCCCCAGCAGCTGGATGATCTCGTCGTCCAGTCCGTCTATCTGCTGGCGGAGGCGTTCGAGGGCTGCGTGGTAGGCCAGGCTGCTCGTATCGTCCTTGCGCCAGATGATACGCTCGAGCAGCTCCCGGAGGCCATCGGCCGTGACCTGCTGCGCCGCATCGCTCCAGGCGGCGTCGGGGTTCGGGTGGCTTTCGATCATCAGGCCGTCGTAGTTCAGATCGATGGCTTTCTGCGCCACGCCGAGGAGCTTGTCGCGGCGGCCGCAGATATGTGACGGATCGTTGATGAAGCAGCGCCCTGCATGGCGGCGCTTCATTTCGATCGCCAGGGACCACATAGGCGCGTTCCGGTATTCCGTATTGCCGTAGGAGGCGAATCCGCGATGGATCAGCCCGATCTCCCCGATGCCCGCCTTCTCGATCCGTTCCACGGCGCCCGTCCAGAGCTCGATATCGGCGTTGAGCGGGTTCTTTATAAATACCGGGATGTCCACGCCCCTGAGCGCATCGGCAATTTCCTGGACGGAAAAGGGATTCACCGTGCTTCGCGCCCCGATCCAGAGCACATCGATTCCTGCGGCCAGCGCCGCTTCCACCTGCCGGCCCGTAGCGATCTCTATGGCAAGCGGCAGGCCGGTTTCGTGACGGGCGCGCTGCAGCCAGGGCAAGGCCCTCTCGCCGATGCCCTCGAAGCTGCCCGGACGGGTGCGGGGCTTCCAGATCCCGGCCCGGAAGAGCTGCACCATGCCGGTAGCGGCAAGGCTCCGCGCGGCTTCCAGCACTTGTTCTTCGGTTTCGGCGCTGCAGGGGCCGGAAATGATCAGGGGCTTACGGCCCAGGAGACCGGGGATACCGGCCGGGCGCGGGAGCGTTGCTTGCATACGAATGCGCAAAGGTACGTCCCGTGCCCCGGGGCTTCTCTTAAAATGCGTCGATGAGGTGCTTGAGCTCCTCTATGGCTCCGCCGCTGAATACGATCGCAACCACGTCGAACCGGACGGTCCGGTAGTCGGGGAATTCTTCCAGGAAGGCCGCTGCGGCGATGCGGATATGGGATTGCTTTCGACGATCGACCGATTCCTCCGGGAAGCCAAAGCGAAAATCGCTGCGGGCCTTTATTTCCACGAAAACCAGCATGGCACCGTCCAGGGCGATAATATCGATCTCCTTATGACCGTGCCGCCAGTTGCGATGCAGTATTTCGTATCCGTGATCTTTCAGATAAACTTCCGCCAATTGCTCGCCCCTTGCTCCCGTTTCATTATGTTTGCCCATCCTTAATCAAATATGAAAGAATTAATCGCGGCTTTCCCGGGCCAGCTTGAGGAAGCCCTGCGCATAGGTCAAAGCTATTCATTTAAGAATCCTGCCGGAAGCCCTGCCAACGTGTTGCTTACCGGCCTCGGCGGTTCCGGCATTGGTGGTTCTATCATACAGAACTACGTTGCAGATAAGCTCAAAGTTCCTTTTACGGTCAACAAGGATTACTTCCTGCCCGCTTTCGTGAACAGCAATACGCTGGTCATCGTCTGCTCGTATTCGGGCAATACGGAAGAGACGCTGCAGGCCATGAAGCAGGCGATCAAGGCCAAGGCGCAGATCGTATGCATCACCTCCGGCGGCGAGGTCGAAAAGCTCGCGGCTAAAAAGGGCTACGATTGCATCATCGTCCCGGGAGGCATGCCGCCCCGGACCTGTGTGGGATATTCCATCGTGGAGATTCTCTTCGTGCTTCGCCATTTCGGCCTGCTGAAGTCCAGGTTCGTTCCAGAGATCCAGGCGGCCGTAGAGCTCCTCCGCACCGAGACGAAGGCGCTCGCGCGCAAGGCCCAGTCGATAGCGAAGAAGATGGCCGGCACCTTCCCCGTCATCTATACGGCCCAGCCCTTCGAGGGGCTCGCCATCCGTGTCCGGCAGCAGATCAACGAGAACAGCAAGATGCTGGCATCGCACGGCGCCATCCCTGAAATGAATCACAACGAGCTCGTCGGGTGGCGCGATAGGAACGATAATATGGCGGTGCTGCTGCTGCGCAACGAGGACGATTACGAGCGTGTGCAGACACGCATGGAGATCAACAAGAAGATCATCCGGAAGTGCACATCGAATATCACGGAGGTGTACTCGAAGGGTAACAGCTATTTCGAGAAGCTCTTTTACTTCATTCACCTGACCGACTGGCTTTCCTATTACCTGGCTGAGCTGCACGAGGTCGATGCAACGGAAGTCCGGGTGATCGATTTTCTCAAATCATCGCTGGCGGAATCCTGAGAGGATTTAAGATCTTAGATTTAAGATTTAAGATTGCCTGTAGGGAAAGCCTCCGCCGTTTGCGGGGGCTTTCTTCGTTTTAGGACTTGCGCAGCCCGGCCAGGATATTGCGGGCGTCGATCTCATCCTGCTTCAGCGCGTCGATGAGAGCCTCCAGACCGTTGAATTTCAATTCATCGCGCATTCGTTGAACGAAAAGCAGCTCGAGCTGCTCGCCGTAGATCTCCTTGTCGAAGTCGAAAATATACACCTCGATGCTGCGCAAGCCGGCATCATTGATGGTCGGGCGCGTGCCGATGCTGAGCATGCCTCCGAACCGCTGCTTGTCGTGGATGACTTCGACCGCGTAGACGCCCTCGGCGGGGACGAGCTGATCGGGGTGGCCGGCGAGGATATTGGCGGTGGGGTAGCCCAGCGTGCGCCCCAGCTGATCGCCCTTCACGACTTTGCCCTTCAGGGCGTAGCTCCGCCCGAGCATGCCCCCCGCGGCGCTTACTTCGCCTTTCTGCAGCGCTTTCCGGATCCGGGTCGAGGAGATGGCTGCATCGCTGATGAGATGGGCCGGGATCTGCTGGACCGGGAAGTTGAAGGCTTGGCCCGCCTCTTCCAGCAGATGGATATCCCCGCTCCTGTCGTGCCCGAAGCGATGGTCGTAGCCGATGACTATGGCGGCCGGCATGAAGTCGTGTATCAGGAAGTCTTTTATATACGTTTCGGCGCTCAGCTGTGCGAAGTCCCGCGTAAAGGGCGCTACCGTGACGTGATTGACGCCGAAATCCTGGATCAGGCGCAGCTTATCCTCGAGCGGGGTCAGGATTTTAAGATCGCCGCCGGGCTGTAGCACCTGCCGGGGATGGGGCTCGAACGTGATGACCATGCTTTCCGAGCCGGCTTCGGAAGCATATTTCTTAACCTCGTCCAGGATGGCCTGGTGCCCCAGGTGCACGCCGTCGAAGGTGCCGATCGTTATGACGGGGCGCAGGGCCTGGAGCCTGGGCAGATCCCCGGGATAGTTAAATATCATAAACCTCCGCGCAAAGGTAACCGTATGCGGCTTGTGGATAGCGGGGGCCTATATTTGCGCGGCTACTTCAATCTCAGAATATCCAATGGCGCAGCAAAAGCAGCAACGACCAGTCCCGGCTTCTCCGGCACAGGCTCCGGCCAGTCCCGGCTTCCGCCTTTCCCCACAGACGCAATCACGGATCCTCTGGGGGCTTTTTGCGCTTTGGGCGCTGCTTGTAACCGTCGCGATCGTCTACCACGAGCAGTGGCGCGACGAGGGCAGCGACTGGCTCACGGTCCGGCATGTAAGCATCCGCGAGCTCGTCGTGACGCTGATCCCGCAGATCGGGCATCCGCCGCTCTGGTATTTCCTGATGTACCCGCTGGGCAATATGGGGCTGCCCCTGGTGACGGTGAACATCGTCTCGACGGTCGTTATGGCCGTGGCCATGTACCTGATGCTCTTCCGGCTGAAGTTCCCGTTCTACCTCAAGCTGGCGCTCATCTTCAGCATGTTCTTCGTGTACGAGTACCCGGTCGTGGGGCGCAACTACTGCCTGGTCGTGCTGTTCCTGATGCTCGTGCTCTGGTACTATCCCAAGCGCTTTGAGCGGCCGCTGGTGTACGGCCTGCTGGTGGTCTGCCTCTATAATACGCACCTGATGGCGTTCCCGATGGCATTCGGCATCATGCTGCTGTATATCTGAGAGATGGTCGAGTTCAGGAAGCTCAACGGCAAGACGATCGGCGCTACGCTGATGATGGTGATCGGCGGCGGTTACCTGATCCCTTACCTGGCGATGCCGGGCGAGAAGAGCGTATCCGAGAAGCTGAACATCCCGGATCATTTCGTACAGTTCAAGACCGCGCTGGGAAATGGCCTGCTCGTGGGCGGCTTCGAGGATCTAGCGACCATGGGCAGCCTCGCGCTGCTGATCTGCATCGCTCTCTACCTGCTTCTTTTCCCCCGGCTGAAGCCCTTCGCCGTGCTGCTTTGCGGCGGGGGCGGCCTGCTTTACCTGCTTACGTATAAGTACATCGGGCAGCACCGGCACCACGGCCTTTTCATGGTGGAATGCCTGTTCGCGTACGGGCTCGCGGGCTATTACGCCAAGGACAGCATGACCATTGCATCCCTCGAGAAGTACAACCCGACGAAGATCGGCACGATCATCCTTGCGATCACGCTGGGCTGGCAGTCGTATATGGGCTTCTCGCAGGTCTCCTACGAAGTGGATCACGAGTTCTCGAACAGCAAAAGCGCGGCGCAGTACCTGATCGAGAACGGGCTGGAGCATAAGATCCTGGTGGGGCACCAAAGCTGGGCGGCCTCGGCCGTGCTGCAGTACCTGCCGTCCGATGTCAAGATGTACTGGGCCGATACCCGGCGCTGGGGATACTTCATTCCCTATGATTCCCTGTACCTCGCCAACCAGTATAAGTTTGACGGCAATTACGCCGCGGCGGTAGCCCTGGAGCAGTTCCGGGACAGCCTTAAGGACGTAGTGCTGGTCATGAGCCTGCCCATCACCGACCCGCAGCTGGCGCAGGAATGGATTCCGGTATATGCCGGCGGGCAGTTTATCGACGAGCCACCGCTGAAAAAGCAGGAGTCGTTCATAATTTACCGGCACAAGTCGTCCGGAGCAAAATCTTTATTACCTGGTTCATGAGCGAAACGTTCAATGTTCAATCCGCGCCCGAAAAGCAGTGGCGCTTCGTATTCATCGGCCTGGCTGCGATCATCGCGGTACTGCTCCCGGCGCTGAGCCCGGCCTACGGCCAGACCGGCGACGAATGGCTGCAGATGTTCTACGGCCGTGATATCTGGGATTATTTTTTCAACGATGATACGCAGGCGCTCGACTACAACACGCTGCTGCCGCGCTACCAGGGCATGGAAACCCAGTTTAGGGGCCAGGAGCTTTACGGCGGGCTGTTAGACTTCGGCACCGAGATCCTGCACCGCTGGTTCCCTTCGATCCCGCACCTGGTGCTGCGGCATATCTGTAACGCGCTTACGAACGTACTGCTCATCGTCAGCACGGGCCTGATCGCCAAGCGGCTCAGCAAGCGCTGGGCCACCGGGGTGCTGGCGCTCCTGCTGATGCTGTTCTCCCCGCGTATTTTCGGCGAAGGGATGAACAACCCGAAGGATATTCCCTTCGCCGCGGGCTTCACCCTGGCCGTCTACGCCACCATCGCTTTTCTTCAGGATGGCCGGAAAGGGATGCTGCGCCACGCGCTGCTCATGATGCTTGGATTCGGCATCGCCTTCGGGGTACGTGCCGCGGGCGGCCTGCTGTTCTTCGCTTACCTGGCGGCCTTCTTCCTGTTCTGGAAGATCTTCGACCCGGCTGCCAAAAGCTCCTGGTGGCAGGACAAGGCGGCCCGGAAAAAGCTGCTCATCTTCGCCGCCGGCGGCATTATCGGCGGGTATATACTCGGTCTCCTCTTCTGGCCCTGGGGCCTACAGTCGCCGATCGGGCACCCGCTCGAGTCGCTGCAGGGCATGACCAACCGCGAGACGAAGATCCGGACGCTGTTCGAAGGGCGGTATATGCTCAACTCGAACATGCCCTGGTACTACGAGTTCAAATGGATCTTCATCTCGAACCCGCTCGCTGTGATCGCCGGTGTAATCCTGTTCGCCGTTCTCGGGTTCACGCAGCGTAAGGCCGCCGGCCTGTTCAGCTATACGGCGCTCCTGTTCGCCGCCCTGTTCCCTCTGCTGTACATGATCTACAAGCACTCCAGCGTATACGATACCTGGCGTCACGTTTTCTTCGTGTACCCGTACTGGGCTGTAATGGCGGCCCTGGGCTGGCAGTATGTAGGCTCGCTCGTCGCGGGCAGGTTTGCGAAAGCCGGAGCATATTCCGGTCATGGAATCGCCCTGCTGGCGCTGATCCCCGCTATCGCCTGGACGATCCGCGTGCATCCGAACCAGTACGTTTACTTTAACGAGCTGGCCGGCGGCATCAGGGGCGCAGAGGGGAATTACGAGCTGGACTATTATTACAACTCTTCCCAGCAACAGGTCCGCTGGCTACTGCAGAACGCCCCGCGCATCCCCGGGAAAAAATCCCTGGTGCTTTCCAATATGGGCGGCTTCGGACCGAACTGCCTGCATAACGATACGAGCAGCCTGGCGCCGGGTTACCTGAGCTATCACCGTATGGATACGCAGCCCTGGGACTACTACCTGCTTTTTCCCCGCCTGCTGCCGGAAGGACTGGTGAAAAATAAATCATGGCTCCCGGCGAATGCCGCCCACGTAGTGCGCGTTGACGGCGTGCCCCTCAGCGCGGTCATCAAGCGTACCGACAGCTTCGACCTGGTGGCGGCCCGGGCCGCGGCGGCGAAGGACTTTCGGACGGCGGCGGCGAACCTGCAGCAGCTGGTCGCTAAAGATCCCAACAACTATTACGGCTGGCTGAACTACGCGAATGCGCTTGCCAACCTGAACAGGCTCCCGGAATGCGTCAAGGCGCTGGAGCAGGTGACCCGCCTGAACCCGGAGGATATCCAGGTATGGCAGTTCCTGGCCCAGGTGCACAATGCGACAGGCAATGCCCAGGCCGCCCAGATAGCGCAGAACCGTGCCATGGAGCTCATGAGCGAGCAGCAGGAATCAGAAGGCGCGGAGTAACAGAAACAGAGGAACGTAGTGAAGCAACCGGAAATTAACTATATCGATAATCAGGCGGCGTTGGATGCCGCCGTGGCAGGACTGCGGGCCGCCGACGAGCTGGCCTTCGACCTGGAATTTGACAGTCACAGCTTCGCCTACGGCGTAAATCTGGCATTGATCCAGATAGCGGACACGGAGCGCTGTTACCTGGTGGATCCCCTGGCCGGACTGGACCTGAAGGGGCTATACGCGGTCTTCGAGGATGGGGCGATCCGGAAGCTGGCCCACAGCAGCGGGGAGGATCTGCGCCTTCTGCACAGCCTGGGCTGCGTGCCGCAGAACGTGTACGATACCGAGGTCGCCGCGCGCCTGCTGAACTACGAGGCTACGTCGCTGGCGTCGATGCTGCAGCAGAAGCTGGGCGTGCAGCTGGACAAGAAGCAGCAGCGCAGCAATTGGCTGAAGCGTCCGCTGACGCCGGAGCAGCTGCATTACGCTGCCCTGGACGTGCAATACCTGCACGCGCTCAAGGCCGTGCTGGAGCCGGAGCTGGCGGCGGCCGGGCTGCTGGAGTTCGCCGGCGACGAGCAGGCGGCGCTGAGCCGGATCGTATACAGGCCGGAGGAGCGCAGCAGCTTCCTCAGGCCGGCCGACAGCTACCAGCTGAGCCCTTACGACCAGTTTGTGCTGGACGGCTTGCTCCGTTTCCGGGACGAGCTAGCCCGGGAGATGAACCGGCCGGCATTCCAGGTCCTCGACGAGCAGCTGCTCCGCTCATTGACGGCGGGGCAGGTGGATCCCGAGCAGGCCCCCTTTGAGAAGGGCGTTCACGGGCGGCTGCGCAATGCCGGCTTCGGCAGGAAGATCAGGTTGCGCTACGAACGTCTCCTGGATGCGGCAAACCGCGAGGGCCTGAGCCGGGAGCTGCCCCAGCGCCGCCGCCTGAGCCGCGAGGAACATGCCGCCCGCCAGCAGGCGGAAGCCGACCGCCGCGACAAGTTCGGCCCGGTGCAGGAAGCGCTGGCCGCCCGTTACGGCATCTTCGCGGCCCGCATGCTGCTCAGCAATACCCTGGTCGGCGAGGTGCTCCGCGGCGCGACCAGCTTCGAGGATCTGCAGCGGCCCTACCGGCTGCGCGTGATCCGTGAAACCGCGGATCAGCTGGGAATCAGCCTTGCGCCGTATCTCTAAGTGGTTTTCAAGGTGTCACCTCCATTGGAGGTGACACCTTGAAAACCTCCGGTCGCGGCATCAGTTTCCTGCATGGCAATGCAAGCCCCGTAGGGGCCAACCAATTTCCCGGGGGAAGGACAGCCAATCCTTCAGAAGCCGGAGCTGAAGTTGATATGCTGGATCGCCTCGATGAACTGCAGCCCGTGGCTGGGTTCGACGGCCAATGTGAACAAGAAGCCCCATATGGCGCCCCAGAAGTGCGCATCGTGATTGATGGTGCCCCCGCCCCGCTTCGACATATAGGCCGAGTAAACGAGGTAAGCCGCTGCAAAGACGATGTTCGGCATCGGAATGAAAAAGACGCGGATCGTCGCCCAGGGCGAGAAATACACCGATGAGAACAGCACCGAGGCAACGCCCCCGGAGGCGCCGAGCGAGCGGTAGTACGGGTTCTCGCGGTGCTTGTAGAACGAGGGCAGGCTGGCTACGACGATTCCGGTCAGGTACATGAACACGTAGAGCCAGGGAGTGATCCTCCAGGCAACGAAGGCGGATTCCACGTACTGCCCGATGAAGAACAGCGTAATCATATTGAAGCTCAGGTGCATCCAGTCTGCATGGATGAAGCCCGAGCTCAGCAGCCGGTAATACTCGTTCGCGCGGTGCATGCGCGCAGGCCACAAAATCAGCTTGTCGGCCAGCCGCCTGTCGTTAAATGCTGCGATCGACAGAAGTACGGTAATGATGACGAGGGTAATCGTAAATGCTATTAAACCCATGAACTAACGAAAGTAGCCTTTACTTCGCAAGGGATAAATTCCTGGCCGGGCCGTGTCCGGAAATCAGGGAGTTCGATCCTGGCGAATCGCCGTCAGGCGTGGTGATATGCAGAATTGTTGAGAATGGAAAACGCGCGGTACACCTGCTCGGCAACGATCAGCCGCACCAGTTGATGGGGAAATACCAGTTTCGACAGGCTCCAGCTCCCGCGGGCGCGCTGCTTTACGGCTTCGCCGGTGCCATATGCGCCGCCGATCAGCAGCACCAGGGTCTTTACGCTCTGGTTCATGAGCTGCTGGAACTGGGCGGCCCATTCGGGGGAGCTCAGTTGCTTGCCGCGCTCGTCGAGAACAATAAGATAATGTTGGGGCCCCAGGCGGCCCAGGATCAGCTCTTCCTCGGCCCGGATCATGGCCTCGGGCTTCAGGGATCCTGCGTTCCTGGGCGGCGGGATGATCTCCAGCGATACCGGGTTCCAGGGCCTGACTTTCTTCAGGTAATGCGCGATCGCCGGATCTATTATAGCTTCGTTCGGCTTGCCCAGGGACCATATCTCGATTTGCATAGGAGTGTTTCGCGTCCGGCGAGGTTTGCATCGCTGCCTGCGTCCGGCACGGCAAGGTAGCTGTTATGCCGCTGTACTGTTTCCTTAGTCAACAGAGGCTACAAATCATTACTTTTAAGCCCGAAAATAAAAGCACACAATGGCCGAAGCGATCAGAATGCCGCTGCTCTCCGATACGATGAAGGAAGGGGTGATAGCGGCCTGGCACAAAAAGGTTGGAGACAAGGTTAAAAGCGACGATGTATTGGCGGATGTGGAGACGGACAAGGCGACGATGGAGGTAATGCCTTATGTAGACGGCACGCTCCTCTATAT
>JASLDA010000443.1 GCA_030151745.1 Chitinophagaceae bacterium
GTATACTCATGGTGTGAGGAATTTAAACATGAAACTTGTGTTTCAGAGGTTCAAAAAACCATGCCCCCTGGTAATCGCAGCCCTTGGATCGAAGATTTAAGATCGGTTTGCATAGACAGGCCCGGCAGCTAGTACCACGCGGGTTTTCAAAAACAACCTGCTGATAGCCAATCCTTCCCGGCCCTCCCTTCCACCCCGATCTACAATCTAAAATCTTCAATCTAAAATCTTCAATCTTAACCCTACATGGCCAGCCAGTATTTGCGGATGAGCCATTCGGCCGCGGCGACGAGCAGGATCAGGAAGAAATACCATTTCCAGTCGATCAGCGGCAGATGCTTCTCGCGCGACTCGAGTACCGGCCGGATATTGGGATTGTGCGTGATGCTGTCGTAGAGCGAAGCCATTTGCGCGCTGGTGACGGCGCTGCCCCCGTAACTCTTCGCCAGGCTGTTCAGCAATGGAAAGTCTGCGCCGGTTTCCAGGCTTTCGAGCGGCAGGCTGATAACGATGAACGCGCCCTCGGACCGCAGCTCCCGGCCCTCGTACTTTGCCGAAGCGCTGTAACGGTAGCTGCCGGGCGGCATTTGCCCGATGTTCAGCCGGTAGCCGTTGCCGTTGCGCTCGAAGCTGAAGGCCTGTGCCCGGCCGCTGCTGTCCGTGATCCGCATCGCGATCTCGGGAGTATTCACCTGCTGCCCGGCGGCGTTCAGGAGGTAGGCGTTGAAGCTGATATTCTCGCCGTCGCTCCATTCGTACTTGGGTGCTTCCACGCGCAGCGGGGCATCTGCCGGGTTGGCCGCCAGCAGCGCGATGGTCTGCCGGATACATTCGTCGATCGCGGAATGCGATTGGGTGTACCGGTACTCATACAGTCGCCAGCGCCAGAGGCCTTCGCCGATGAGTATGGCCTGGGGGGCCGTGCCGGGCTGCACGATCCAGAGCGCCTGGTTCCCGCTTTTATCCGTGAACAGGCTCTGCGCCCCGCCTGCGGGAGTCAGCGTACCGTTGGCCGCGCTCAGCGGAGGCAGCCGGTCGATCAGCGGGGCGAGCCCGGCCGGCAGGGTAAAGGCCGAGAAGTCCCTGCTCAGTGCGGGGTAAGCATCGTGCGTCATTGCCGGTTGCAGCTGGATGGCGGCCGCGGCGCTGCTGGAAAAATGCCCGGTGGTCTGGCTGACGATGTACCAGACCGCCTTGTTCGCAGGGATCTCCAGGGGCGTTCCCGAGGGCAGGCCATGCAGGATCAGCACGTCGTAATCGGCGGCAGGCGGCAGGCCGGAGCCGACGCGCATGGTCAGCGTATAGGCGTCGGTGCCGGCCAGCGCCTCGCGGATGGCCGCGAGATCCGGGTGGGGGGCCGCGGCCGCGAGCAGGATGCGCTTGCGGGTTTCGGTGACCTCTATGAAGATGTCCTTCCGGTTGTTCGAGCGGTTGATTTCACGGGAAGAAGGCTCCGCCTCTATGGTGTAATGATGCAGGCCTGCCGCTCCGGGCTTTACATTGAAGGACAGGGCGCGGTCGAAACGATCGCTGTTTATGGTGAGCGGGATGCTGCCCAGCTCCGTGCTGCCTTCGCGGAGCCGCAGGCTGCCGCTGTAGCCGGCCAGCCGGCTGGCCACCAGGTCTGCGCGGATTTCGACCTGCGCGTCCTTTGCCACGCGGCGCGGGGCATAAACGGCGCTGATCCGCAGATCGGCGGGTACCGAAGTATCGCCGATGCTGACGGCGTATACAGGCGTTTGCCAGGAAAGGTTCTGGTAAAGCGGGTGCAGCCCCTGGTTGAAGCGGCCGTCGCTGGCCAGGATGACGGCGCCGAGGTTCTGCCCGCCGTAGAAGTCCCGGACCCGGGCCAGGGGCGCCGAGATATCGGTCGTCCCGTCGCGATACCGGAACAGGCTGTCGTTGCGGACGGAGCTGCCGAAGCCCCAGGTGACGACCCGGTATTTCCCGGAGAGGCGGCTTATGAGGCTTTGCGCCGCCCGGGTATACGTGTTCGTGTCGCCCTTCAGGGCGGTGGGTATGGAGGCCGACTCATCCTGCAGGAAGACGATCACCGGCTGGCGGGTTTCCGTGCGCTTCATGCTGATGCCAGGGGCCAGGATCAGGGCCCAGACCAGGGAGAGCAGCAGGACGCGCAGGCCGGTCGTGAGCCAGGGATAGGGTACCGCCCGGCGCCTGTCGCTGCGCCAGGTAAAATATCCAAGAGCCGTTATGCTGAGAAGGGCTGAGATCCAGAGGACAATACTCATTCGTTGCGGCCACGGCAGCAGGTTCGGAACCGGGCATGTGTAAAGGAACTATTTTTTGTCTTGCCGCCCGTCGCCGGTATCGCAATCTTTACGCTTCGCTCACACTTTGAGCTTCGGATGCATGGACACATTACTTTTGAGCCCCTGTATGAAGGCCCGCCTGTCCCTGCTGGTTGTTCTTTCCGCATTGGCGGCCGGCGCCGCGCGCGCGCAAATAGGGCTCGAGGCCAATTTCGTCAGCGGGAAAGTGCTGAAGCATACGAGCAAGTTCCGCGCGCCTATCCCCGAAAGCAGCAATGCGCTGGAGCTGGCCCTGCTGAAGCAGACGAGAGGCGCGCAGGACTGGGAGCAGCGCCGGAGTTATCCGCTCTGGGGCATAGCGCTCAAGTACACCGACTATGGCGGGGATCATGTCCTGGGCTCCGCCATCGGACTTTACCCCCTGCTCCAGTTTCCCCTCATCCGTGGAAAGAACCTTGAGTGGACCGTGCGCGGCGGATTGGGAATCGGCTACGCCACCTCGATCTACCGGCGCGCGCCGTACTGGGATACGATCAACAACGCGATCGGCAGCCACATCAACAATTTCAGCAGCTTCTCCACCGACCTGCGCTGCCGGCTGAATGAGCACTGGAGCCTGCAGCTCGGGCTGGCCTTTTCGCATATGAGCAACGGGGCGATGAAGCTGCCTAATCTCGGGATCAATATGTACGGCGCGCAGCTTGGGCTGCGCTACTGGCCGGACGGAGACCGTGCGGAGCACATCGACCGGGACCGGCCGCGGCTGCGCAATCGTATCCTGCTGCAGCTGCGGGCCGGAGGCGCCGTTACCGAAGCCGGCAAAACCGACGGGCCGCTCTATCCCATTTACATAGGGACAGTGTACGGCAGCCGCCGGTATGCCTCGAAAAACAAGATCCTGCTGGGGCTGGACTATTCGTACTATACCGACCTGTACGCCTTCCAGCGCAACAACGAGATCAATGTCGGTAAAGAGGCGGCAAACGCCTGGAAAGCCGGGCTCTTCGTGGGGCACGAGTGGCTGTTCGGGCGAATGGCGTTTATCGCGCAGTTCGGGTACTACCTCAAGCAGGGCGTCAACGGGCAGGACCAGATCTATGAGAAGCTGGGCTACAACTATTATCTCCTGCGGCGGGAAAGCGGCCCGCTGAAAGAGCTTGCGCTCAGCGTCCTGCTAAAGGCCCACAGCGCTACGGCGGAGCTTGTAGAGTACGGGGTCACGCTGGGGCTCTGAGGCTAACCTTCCATGTGTTGCTTCGGCGGGAGACCAGTCTTGCCTCCGGGGGCATTGTCCGGGGGCGTGCTCTCCTTCGTAGTGCCACGACCGGTATCGCCGCCGTATTCCGGGTAGATGTCGTTCCTTTTGTTGCAGGCAACCAGGCTGGTTGCCGCGAGCAGGATCAGCAGGGCGTTTTTCATGGTGATGTTTGATGCTTATGCCAGAGGATGTTCCGGGCCCCTTTGGCGTGATGAGTGTATATGGTGAAGTGTGGGGATCAGAATGTAACGAGCCGGGGAGGCGCTACGCCGTCGCGGGGGATGAACCGTGTCGTGTCGTATATCTTGCTCGATTGCGACAACGTTGCGGGGTTTGCGGATTTCTCGGGTTCGGGCATGGGAGCCTTGGTGCAGGCATTCATCGCCAGTACCAGGGTGGCGAAGGCCAGGGTTGTGAGGAGCTTTTTCATGGCTTTGGATTTAGGCAGGACCGTTATTCAGTCTGCGGTTCAAAAATGCGCTTGAGGAAGGGGCGATTGTTTCCCCCGGGCAGGGGCAATTCGGCCTTTCCGGAGGGGATTTTTTCGGGGGATGGGCCCGGGAGCGCTTCGTTCAGGGGCTTGATGGGCTGGCGTTTCCCAACGCCGGGAGCGCCTCCCGGAGCCTCTGCGCACCTAACCCTCTCAGGGGGAGTAATTCAGGCTGAGCCCGGGCCTGGAGATGGTTCCGGGATCTCTGCGGCAGGTTGAAGCCGGTCCCCGGGGGCGAATCCAGCGCGGATGGCTATTTTTGAGGCGGTATTAAATTATCCGTATTGTGGCGAAACCGGGCGGCAATCAACAGCGCTTTCTCGCGCGTAGCGAGGTGAAGGCGCAGGATCTGGAGCATAAGCGCAAGATCGCTTTCAATATCGGCCGTTACGCGGATGCGGTGGCGAAGGGCAAGCAGCAGTTCGGCGACCTGGATCTGGCGCGGCGCAGGGCGAAGAATACCAAATGGAAGGCTATCGAGAACCTGGAAAAGCACCTGATCCGTTTCGAGGAGAATTTCACTGCCCGCGGCGGCAAGGTGATCTGGGCGGAGAATGC
>JASLDA010000457.1 GCA_030151745.1 Chitinophagaceae bacterium
TGCTCAATGTCACCTCCGCCCCCGGCGAGTTCGAGCATACCCTGGACGAGCTGGACGAGATCCAGGCGTATGCTCGAACTCGCCGGGGGCGGAGGTGACATTGAGCAACATCCATTTGGCGCCGCGGATATCGTTGTCGTTAAGCAGCGGAGAGGAGATCGCTTCCTCGACGGCCCGCAGGGCGCGGTTTTCGCCGGCTACGGCCGAGCTGCCGAGGATCGCCACCCCGCCGTTCTTCATGACGGTGGTCACGTCCGCAAAGTCCAGGTTCATATCGCCGCTGGTGGTGATTACGTCGGTAATGCACTTGGCGGCGGTGGCCAGGACATTGTCCGCCTTGGCGAAGGCCTGCGTGAAGGGCAGGTTGCCGAATTGCTGACGGAGCTTATCGTTCGAAATGATCAGGATGGTGTCCACATACTCGCGCATGCGGTCGATGCCCTCCTGGGCCTGCTTCATGCGCTTGCGGCCTTCGTAGGTGAAGGGAGTCGTTACGATGCCGACGGTGAGAATGCCGAGCTCCTTGCAGATCTTGGCCACTACGGGAGCCCCGCCGGTACCGGTGCCACCGCCCATACCGGCAGTGATGAAGGCCATTTTGGTATTCGCTTTCAGAATCTTCTGGATGTCCTCGACGCTTTCTTCGGAAGCCTGCTTGCCGATCTCGGGATTCGCCCCGGCGCCGAGTCCCTGCGTGAGATGCGGCCCAAGCTGGATCTTGTTCGGCACCGCGCTTTGCGCAAGCGCCTGGTGATCCGTGTTGCAGACAACGAAGTCCACACCTTCCAGATTGAGTCCATACATATAATTGACGGCATTGGAGCCGCCGCCGCCCACGCCAATCACCTTGAGAATGGAGGTGGATTGATTCTTCGGGATTTCAAAATGGATCATCGCCGTAAAAAATTTAGTAGTAAGGTTAGTAAGAGGTTATTGTGATTGGTCCGCGGGCCGCTCAAAATACAATAAAGTACCGGATCAGATCTCACTGTCTTCGACTTCCTCGAACAGGCTCATGAATTTGTTCTTGAGCCCGTCGAAAAGCTTGCCCATGGTGGCCTTCCGGCGCCGGCCGCGCTCTTCCGCCTCGGCCTCGGCGTCTGCTTCCGGGGCCTCGGCCAGCACCGGGGCCGGGAGCGGCTGGGCGGCGGCGGCGACAGGTTCGTCGGGCGCTACGTGTATGATGTTCCCGCCCTCCCCGACAAAGCGCATGCGGCCCATCTCGAAGTCGTGATAGCCGCGGAGGATCAGGCCGATGCAGGTACTGTACATGGGATGACCGAGCTTATCGTCATGATCGCCGGTCAGATGCTCGGTCGGATAGCCGAGACGGGCGCCGAGGCCGGTAACGTACTCGGTCAGCTGGATGATATGCTTGAGCTGGGCTCCGCCGCCGGTAAGGATGATGCCGCCGTGCAGCTGCTTGTCCAGGCCGATCTGCTTCAGGTGGTAGACGACATAGTCCAGGATCTCGGTCATCCGGGCCTGGATGATATGCGCCAGGTTCTTCACGGAGATCTCCTTCGGGGGCAGGCCGCGCAGGCCGGGAATGGTGATGTATGCATTGACATTCGCCTCGTCCGCGAGGGCCGTGCCGAACTGCACCTTCATCTGCTCGGCCTGGGCCTTGAGCACGCCGAGGCCGTTGCGGATATCGTTCGAGATATTCACGCCTGCGTAGGGGATCACGGCCGTATGCTTGAGCATGCCGTCGTGGAAGACCGCCATGTCCGTCGTACCGCCGCCGATATCCACGATGGCCACGCCAGCCTCGAGATCCTCGTCGTTCATTACGGCAGCGGCGGAAGCAAGGGGCTGCAGCACCAGGTCCCGGGTCTTCAGGCTGCTCTTGTCGACGCAGCGCTTGATATTGCGGATCGCGTTGCGGTCCCCGGTGATGATATGGAAATTCGCGCCGATCTTGACGCCGCTCATGCCGATAGGATCCAGCACGGCCGTCGTGTTGTCCACGCTGAACTCCTGCGGGATGATATCTATGATCTGGTCGCCGGCCGGGATATAGGTCTTGTACTGGTCCCGGATCAGCATATCGATATCGTCCTTGGAGATGATATCGTCTACGTTGGTACGGACGCGGTCGCCGCGGGTCTGCATGCTTTTGATGTGCTGTCCTGCGATCCCGACATAAACCTCATTAATCTCGAGCGATTTATTGCTGTCCAGGCAACGGAAGATGGCTTCGTTGATGCTTTTGATGCATTGATCGATGTTCATCACCACCCCATGGCTGACCCCGGCGCTCTCCGCCTTGCCGAAACCGAGAATTTCCAGCTTGCCGAAAGCGTTCTTGCGGCCTGCGATAGCGACGACTTTGGTCGTGCCGATATCGAGACCGACGATGATGGGATTCTTGTTCGAAGGGCTTGTAGCAGTGGTGTTCAGATCGCTCATTGAGGGCGCAATATTATCGGTTTGTTGCTGCATGAGACGGACTATTTTGAGGTTGGCGGGAAGTATTTTTTACGGGCTGTTTTTTTGCGTCTTTCGGAGCCGGCTTCGGGGCCGGTTTCTGCGGCGGTTTGGGGCCTTTCGGCGCGGCGGCCGCGGGTTTCAGCGGCGCGGGCTTTGCCGGTTCCCGGGCAGCGGCGGCTTGACGGGCCGGCGTCGCGACACCCGGCTTCGGCGTTGCCGGGGCGGGGGTCCGGGCAGCCGGGCTCTCGTGCGGCCGTGCAGGCGCGGCCGGGACGGCAGGCCTGGGGGCCGGGACCGGTGTCGCCGCGCGATCCATACTGTCCCCGAATGCCGCTGCGTCGCCGCCCGCGGCCTCCTTAGTCGCTGCCGTATTTTCCATGATCGCCGTCAGCCAGTTCATCGTGCTGATGGCCCGGTCTACCGGCGCCTTCCAGCTCAGCGCCGGGGATGCCACGACCTGGTCTTTGTAGCGCAGGTCGATCGTCCGGTATCTATCCCAGCCTACCCGGTTCTGAACCTGCTGGTAGAATGCCATCAGGTTGGCGAGCTTGTCCTCCAGCAGGTCCGTGTCCCCGATAATGATCCGCTGATCGCCGATGATGGGAACGATCTCGAAGCCCCCATCCGCGCGCATGTCGATCTGCGAGATCTGGGAAGACCAGAACGGCTGCCGGTTGATACGGTGCACCAGGCTCAGGATCGTGCCTTTCAGGACACGTCCCGCACTGTCGTCGCGCAGCCTCCGGACGCCCGTGACCACCGGCGTATAGTGCGAATACTGCGTGGACAGCGGCATAGACTTCAAGGCAGCATCAAGGTAGTAGCTGTTCCCTGATTCTTCAAATACGCGCACCTCGGGCACGCGCTGCATTACGTTGATCCGGAGCACGCGGTTGGCATCCGTATATACCTCGGCTTCCTCGACCCAGGGATTGGCATCCAGGATCGATTCCATTTTCCGCTCGTCGACGCTGCCGCTGCGCAGCTGGCCGGGCTGCAGATGCCGGCTCCGGAACAGGCGTTCGCGAACGGCCTCTTCCGTGACGAAACGCACGCCGGCAGGGCTTTCCACGCGAACCTCCACCGCAGCGATCCGGCGGTCCGACTGTCGCCGGTCGGCGCTTATCATCGCCACGGCGCATCCGGCCACGGCGATCATCGTCACCAGGGTCTGAAGGATCTTGCGGATGGAAATGCGGCGCGCTGCCATTGGAATTCGGTTGTTGTAGCTTTAGTTATCGGTCAGTTATTGAGTATGGCCCGGATCTGAGGCACCAGCTTGTCGATGTCGCCCGCGCCTGCCGTGACCAGCAGCTGCGGCTTCGCCGCGCGCACGTACTCGAGCAGGCCCTCACGGTTCATTATCGTATGCGCCCGGTTCTGCATGAGGTCCGCGATCATCTGCGAGCTGACTCCGGGAATCGGCTGTTCCCGCGCAGGGTATATGTCCAGCAGGATGATCTCGTCCGCCATATCCAGGCTGTGTGCGAACTCTTCGGCGAGATCGCGGGTACGGCTGTAGAGATGCGGCTGAAAGGCAAGCACGCAGCGGCGCCCGGGGAAGAGCCGCTTCGCGCTGCGGATCAGGGCTGCGAGCTCCTCAGGGTGATGCGCGTAGTCATCGATATACACATGCTTCTCGTCCCGGACCACGTATTCGAAGCGGCGATGCACGCCCCGGAACCCCGCCAGCGCGGCCTTCACATCCTGTCCCGGGATATCCAGC
>JASLDA010000464.1 GCA_030151745.1 Chitinophagaceae bacterium
TTATACGCGAGGTTCAGATGCGCAAAGGAGCCGCAAAGATTGTTCTTATTGTATTCGAAGCCGTATCCGAAAATGGGGCTGCGCGTCTGGTTGGCGAGGAAAGTTCCCTGGATGCGCTGCCCCATTCCCATGAAATTGCTTTCCGATAGCCGGAGCTTCACGGCATTGAACCCGTCGTTATCCACGACGAGCTTAATGGAGAACACGTCTCGGGTCACGACGAGCAGATCGACGGTATCTGTGGACCTGGGATCTGCCACGACCAGTATCCGGGCATCCTGCAGGAAGTCCAGGGTCCGGAGGTACCGCTCGTTGTCGGCAATGATGTACGGATCCACCTTATCGCCTTCCTTCTGGAACAGGTTGTTCCGGATCACCCATTCCCTGGTGTTCGCGTGGAGCGTGCGCGCGACGCGGGTAGCCAGCGTGCGGATGCGGTTCGATGTATCGTTGAAGTTCCGCTCGAAGCCCAGGTTGCTGATCTGCACGTCGCGGATCACCTTCCCGGCATAAGGCTTGTAGATATCCTCGGCCCGGGCATTCAGGATATTGTCTTCGGGATCGTCGTCGCAAAGCTCCTGGGGGTTCCGCTGTATCGAGTTCCAGGCCTGCTGGAAGATATTGTGCGCCCAGCTGCGCCTCACCTCCTGCGGAGCGCAGCTGTCGGGGCCGGCGGAAAGGACTTGTCCATACAGTTGCTGCAGGCCGCAGAAAAGCAGGCAGAACGGAATCAGCAATGCATATCGGAATCCTCGTTTCAACTAATGTGGCAGTATAGCTATAAGGTAATACAAAAACCGTACACGCCCGCCGTATGGAAAGCCCGCGGGGCCGTGTCTTCAGGGAAATGATATCCTCATGGCTGAGTTACAGACCCGGAAGCCGGCCGGCAAACGACAGCGCCCGCCACGTGTGGACCTGACGTCGATGGTCGATCTCGGCTTCCTGCTCATCACCTTTTTCATGTACACCACTACCCTGGCCCGACCCAGGCTGATGGAGCTGCAGATGCCGTACAAGACCGGGAAGCCGGTATCGGCGATCCCGGAGGAATCCACCCTGGTGCTGATCCCCGCCGCAGATCACAGGTATGCCTGGTACCGGGGCGGAGCCTCCGGCGCGGAAGCGCTGCACTGGAGCACGACCAGGGCGCTGCGCGAGCTGCTGAGCTCGGAGGCGCGGCGTGTGAAGAACCTGCCTTCGAGCTACAGTGCCGAAGCTCATAAGCTGCATCTGCTGATCCATCCCGATGCCGGCTCGCGCTACGAAGATCTGGTGCGGGTGCTCGACGAAATACAGATCTGCGCCGTACCCTATTATTCCATAGGAACGATCGGCGAGGAGGAGAAGGCCCTGCTGAAAGAGAATCCGAAGCTTTTGTGAAATCCCGCGCCCCGCGGGTCTTTCAGACAAACGTATTTACCATGGACATCAGCAACCTGCTCCGCGCCAGCTACCTCGATATAATCTTCGAGGGGCGCAACAAGGCATACGGCGGCTACGAGCTTCGCCAGAAATACGCAGGCCGCAGCCGCCGGGCCGGCATCTTCGTAGCGACCGCGGCGGCCCTGCTCAGCGGCATACCGACCCTGGCCTCGATGCTGGGCAAGCCTCCGGGCAATATGCCCCGGTTCGATACGACGATAGTCAGCGTCGCCCCGCCACCGGACCTTCCGAAGCAGACTATCGCTCCGCCCCCACCGCCGGCCCACGACTTCAATCCGCCGCCTACCATCGCGGCGACTGTCATGCGCGTCGTACCGAATGAAGAAGCGGAGCGCCCGCCGGCAACGATCGAGGACATGCATGAGAACGAAGTCGGCCCGACGGCGAGCACGGGCACCGGCACCCCGGGCCCGGAGATCGGTCCTTCGGCAACGGAGGGGATGCCCGGGGGCCGGGAGGTTGAGGCCCCGGCTGCGCCGCCCGCCGTCCTCCGGATCGTGGAAGTTCCGGCACGCTTCAACGGCGATCTCGGCCAATGGCTGAACGCCAACCTGCGGTATCCCGAAGCCGCGCGGGAAGCTGGCCTGCAGGGACGCAGCATCCTGGAATTCATCGTGAACGAGGACGGCAGCATCGAAGGCCTGCACATCGTCCGGAGCTCGCACCCCGTGCTGGATGCGGAAGCCCTGCGCGTGGTCGGGAATATGCCCAAATGGAAACCCGGGAAACAGAACGGCAAGCCCGTACGGATGTACTTTACGCTGCCTATCGGCTTTCAATTGGATTGAAGATTAGATATGAGCTGCGTAACTTTGCAGTCTGATGAAGCAAATGATCAGCCTGAGGGGCGAGCAGCTGGAGCTCTTGCCCGAGCGGGCGCTGTGGTGGCCGAGGGAGGAAGCACTTATCTTATCGGATCTGCACTGGGGCAAGAGCGCCCATTTCCGCAAGCACGGCATACCGATGCCCGGCGGCACGCAGCAACAGGACGCCATGCGCCTGGCGCGGATCGCAAGCCGGCACCGGGCTCGGCAGCTGATTATCGCCGGCGATCTGTTTCATAGCCGGCACAATTCGGAAGTCGAGGACTTCAGGCGCTGGCGCGATGCGCACGAGGACCTGAAAATCCATTTCGTGATGGGGAATCACGATATCCTCGAGCCTTCATTCTACGCAAGCCTGGGATTCGAGGTCTACGCGCAAGGCATGGAATGCAGGCCGTTCTACATCGCCCATGACGAAGTCCTGCACCCCGAGCTCTATACCATTCACGGACACCTGCATCCGGGTGTTTCCATTCCGGGCGTAAAAGCCCACAGCCTTCCGGTATATGCGATCGGCAGCCGCTCCATGATCCTGCCTGCTTTCGGGCGCTTCACAGGCTGCAAGCGCGTACATCCCGGAGATTTCGAGGCCCTGTACGTGGTGGGCGAGGAAAAGGTGCTGCAGCTGAAATAATCACCGCGAATCTGCCAGCCGGCCAATTGGTCCGGGGGCATAGCTGCCGCTCCGGGTTTTGCATTCCGGATCCTGATTCATCAGGAAGCCCGCTCCATCATGGCCTCCCGGATATCGCTCATCATCTTCCGGGCTATATTGTCGGCCATGGTTTCGCTCACGCTTTCGGCATAGATCCGGATGATCGGCTCCGTGTTGCTGGTTCGCAGGTGGACCCAGTCGCGGTCAAACTCGATCTTGAGGCCGTCCTCGACATTGATCTTCTGGCGCGCATACTTGAGCTTGATGCGCTCGAAGATCTCCTTCACGTTGATGTCTTCGCTGAGCTCGATCTTATTCTTGGAGATATAGTAATCCGGGTATGTCCCGCGCAGCCCCTTCATGCTCTTGCCGCTCTTTGCGAGGTGTGTCAGGAACAGCGCGATACCAGCCAGTGCGTCCCGGCCGTAGTGCAGCTCCGGTATGATCACGCCGCCGTTTCCTTCTCCGCCGATCACGGCCTCCACCTCCTTCATCTTGTTCACCACGTTCACCTCGCCGACGGCCGAAGGGAAGTACTCGCCGCCGTGCTTTTCGGTGACGTCGCGCAACGCCCTGGTAGAAGACATATTGCTGACCGTATTGCCCTTGCGGTGCTGCAGGATATAATCGGCGACGGCTACCAGCGTGTATTCTTCGCCGAACAGGCTGCCGTCCTCGTTTACGAAGCAAAGCCGGTCTACGTCCGGATCTACGGCGATGCCCAGGTGGGCGCCCTTCTTCTCGACGACCTGGGCCAGCTCCCGCAGGTGCTCGGGCAGGGGTTCCGGATTGTGAGCGAAGCGGCCGGTAACCTCCTCGTTGATCACCGTTATATCGTCTACGCCGAGGGCTTCGAGCAAGGCAGGCACGAAGATGGCGCCGGTGCTGTTGATGGCATCCACCACGACCTTGAACCTGCGCGCGCGGATCGCGGCGACATCCACCAGCGGATGCGAGCGCAGCGCGTCGATATGGCGCTGCATATAGGCATTGCTGTAGCTGACGCTGCCGAGCTTATTGATCTCCGCGAATGCCGGCACACCGTTCTCCGCGTAGTCCAGGATCCACGCGCCGTCCCCGGCGGAGATGAACTCCCCTTTTTCATTGAGCAGCTTCAGGGCATTCCACTCTTTGGGATTGTGGCTGGCCGTGAGAATGATTCCTCCGGCAGCGCCTTCCATCGTCACAGCCATCTCCACCGTCGGCGTCGTGCTGAGGCCCAGGTCCACGACGTCGATGCCGAGGCTCTGAAGCGTGCTTACGACGAGATTCCGCACCATCTCGCCGGAGATGCGGCCGTCGCGGCCGAGCACCACTTTACGGCCTTCGCCCCGCTGCGCCAGCCAGGCGCCGTAGGCGGTGGTGAATTTCACAATATCGATAGGAGTCAGAGCCGTCCCCGGCGCACCGCCGATCGTCCCGCGAATGCCGGAGATGGATTTGATCAGAGCCATAAGAAACAAG
>JASLDA010000477.1 GCA_030151745.1 Chitinophagaceae bacterium
ATGATGTCCGGTGTGTCCGAAACCGCCGTGGCCCCGCTCCGTTTCGCCGAGCGTCGCTACCGGCTCCCAGGATACGGTTTCATAGCGGGCGACGACCATCTGCGCAATCCGGTCCCCGTCTTCGATGCGTACGGTATCAGGGCTGAGATTGATGACGGCGATCATGAGCTCTCCGCGATAGTCCGGATCGATGGTGCCGGGACTGTTCACGATACTGATGCCTTTCTTAAAAGCCATGCCGCTCCGGGGCCGGATCTGTGCTTCGAAGCCGACGGGGAGTGCAAGATAGAGCCCGGTAGGGATCAGCTTGCGCTCCAGGGGCTTCAGCTCCAGGGGAGCGGGCAGCCAGGCGCAAAGGTCCATTCCGGCCGCAGCGCCGGTCTGGTAGGACGGCAGGGGATGCGGGCTTTTATTGATAACTGGGATCTGAACGTTCATTACAATCGGGATCCAAAGGTAGGTCCGCCGGCATCACGCCGGACAGCCGCTCCCTGCAAAACGGCCGGGAGGCCAAAACCCCTCGTTCCGCCCTCCACCAATCTAAAATCTCAAATCTTAAATCTTAAATCACAAAAAAGGCCGGGCCCCGAAAGGGAGCCCGGCCGTAAGCCAACATAACGCTTATTGCTTGGTGATCAGCCGGCTCGTCTGCCCCGATGCGTCGCGCAGCAGCAGATGATAGCTGCCGGCGGGCAGGCGGCTCAGGTCCAGGCGGCTGTGGAATCCGCTGATGTTTTCCTCCATGAGGACACGGCCTGCGAGATCCAGTACGCTCAGGCTGGCAGGACCGTCGCTGCCGCGCTCCACGCTCAGGACTGAGCGGACGGGATTGGGAGCCAGGCTCAGGGCCGCCTGCCCTGGATTCCCGGCAACCGACACGATATTGGAATACCGGACGGAACCGTCGGCATCGACGGCGGCTACACGGTAGTAGGTTTTACCGGCGGGCTGCCCGGCATCCACCTGGCAATAGCTGAAGCTCCCCTTCCCCTGCGAGGTCTGGGCGGCGACCAGGTCGAAGCTGCGGCCGTCGGCAGAGCGCTCCAGACTGAGATGATCCACATGATCCTCGTTGAGCGTGTTCCAGCAAAGCGTTTTCCGATCGCCGGCTGCGCTCAGGCGGATATCGCTCAGCGGCAGCACATCGCCGCGTACCATCATCAGGGTCGTGGACGAGAGCGTGACCGCCGGATCTGAAGTGAGACCGCCATATTCAACCACGTAGCCATTCTGGGATGTGCCGTTGAGGTCGTTCCATGTACCTGAATTATTGCCGGATGCATAGATCTGCATATAGTTCTCGTTACTGCCGGAATTGTTGGGCTCGCCCGAAGACCAGTTGTTATACACACCGTTAACGGGGGTCATCGAAGGAGCATTGCCGTTCGAGATATTCGTGCCTTTTTCCGGCCCCGTTACCCAGTACCAATGGCCTTCGGATGCGGACTGGCTGCTATAGGTATTGGTGCCGGTAGCCGCATTGATTTCCTGGTAGGCGTCCGAGCCACCCACCCAGCCGTCGACGCTCATGGTCTGCTTGATGAACGCATTCTCGCCGGCGCTGGTTATCGTTGCCAGGTAGCCGGTCTTGCCCAGGTAGGTACGGCCCGCAGCGGCAGTTTTCGCGCTCGACCAGCTAATGGCCGTAGCGGGCACGAACTCATAGAAATTACCGTTGGTGTAGGCTACCAGGTTGCCGATGCTGAAGGTCACCTCCCGGTTCAGATAATTGCCGGAAGTAGCCTTGAAGGTCACCGTCCGGAACAGGGACTGGAACTGCGCAGCCGTCGCGGTACCGGTAAAGCTGAGCACGCCGGTCGTTATATTGTACGACCCGGTCACACCGCTCGGCAGGGCGGCAGAGCTGAAGCCCAGGGTGTCTCCGTTGCGGAAGCCGGAAGATATAGTGACGCGGGCGTTGGTGATCGAGCTGACGGACCTTACTTCGACCAGCGAATCGACTTTACGGACCGTATTGGTCTTGTAGTTGCCGTTGTTTCCCGTACCAAGAACGGAAGTAGCCTGCACGACGATAAGCCGGGTGGCGCTGAGCTGTACCACGGGGTCTCCGGGAAGGCCGCCGTACTCGACGACATATCCCAATGAGTTCGTCGACGACAGGTCGTTCCAGGCGCCGGAATTGCCGGAAGAGGAGTAGATCTCGCCGTAATGCTCGCCGGTGCCGGAATTATTCGGCTCACCAGGATTCCAGTTCGAGTACTGGCCGCTTACCGCAGTGAGGCTGCTGCCGTTGCCATTGGAGAAGTTCGTCCCCATTTCAGGCCCCGTGACCCAGTACCAGTGGCCTTCGGACGCGGCCTGGTTGCTGTACGTGGAAACCCCGGCCGCGGTGATATGGACGTAGTCGTCCGAGGCTCCGATCCAGCCGTCCGCACTGAGCGTCTGCTTGATGAATGCGTTCTCCCCCGCGCTGGTGATGGTCGCGAGATAGCCGGTCAGGCCGTTATAGCTGCGCCCCGCGGCGGCCGTCTTGGCATTGGCCCAGGTCATGGTGGAGGTGACAAACTCATAATAGTGTCCGTTCGTATAGGAGACCATGTTGCCGAGGCTGAAGGTCACCGCGCGGGTCGTGGCAGAAGAGGACGCAAGACTGATGTTCACCGTACGCAGGAGGCTCTGATACTGGGCGGGCGTCGCCGATCCCGTAAACGTCAGAACCCCCGTGCCGGAGACAAAGCTGCCGGTCACCCCGGACGGAAGAGCGGCATTGCTGAAGCTCAGGACGTCGCCGGTGGCATAACCGGAGGAAATAGTCACTGTCGCCTGGGTGATGGCCGTAGATCCGCTCAGCGTTACGTTGCTGTCCACGAGCTGACCGGTGGCTCCGATAGTGGTAATCTTCTGCGTGCCGGAAGTAGTGATCGTCATACCGGACTGCGCATTTGCCGTCATACCGCAGGCGAGCAGGGCCAGGGCTGCAAGACCGGCCCGGTAATGCGTTGACAGCGCAGGGAAGTAGAAAGGGAAATTTTTTCGCATTCTAAAATAATTTCAATAGAGATTTCAGATATAAATTTTGCTTTTTGCAGGCACGAAACTAATCGGGGGCTCTCGCTCATCATAGTAATATTCAATTAATAACGACGCGTTATCAATCCAGTAACAGACGATTAAGATCTCGGCATGAATTTTGGTTGGCGAATTGTTACTGAGCTTGCGACAAGGGGGGAAAAACCCTGAA
>JASLDA010000488.1 GCA_030151745.1 Chitinophagaceae bacterium
GCGGGCCTGGAGCTGCGCCGCGAGCAGATCGGCAGCACGAACCTGGGGCGCAGCAGCCGCGGGAATCTCGGCGCTTTTTCGGAATACCGCCATCGCTTCGGATCCCGGGCCACGCTCAACGGCGGGCTGTACCTGAACAGCAACAGCGACTGGGGCCTGCAGGTATATCCCGGCGCCGACGGGGCCGTGTATTTTGCGAAGCACTGGAAAGCCTATGCGAATCTCAGCTCGGGCCAGCGGCTTCCCACCTACACCGATCTGTATTATAAAGGCCCCACCAATATCGGCAACCCGGACCTGCGCCCGGAATTCGCGACCTATGCCAATGCAGGCCTTCGCTACAGCCGGCACGCCCTGAGCGTAGAAGGCGGCTACTTCCTGCGCCGCACCAGCAATCTCATCGATTGGGTCCGCGCGGATGCCGGCGCTCCCTGGCAGCCGCAGAACTTCGGGCTGGTGCATACCCGCGGCGTCAACGTCGCTGCCGACCTGGCTCTGGCCAAATTGTTCCGCACCGGCTTGCGGGAAATGAACCTGCGGCTCGCATATTCCCATCTCGATGAGAACCTCGATGCCGGCGAAGCCGGCGCGACAAAATATACCAGCAGCCTGCTGCGGTACCAGCTCATCGCCCGCCTGTCGGCTGCAAAGGGTTGGTTCAGCGCAGGAATCAACGCCCGGTACTGCGAGCGTGTACAGGGCGGCGCCTATACCTTGCTGGACGGGCGGATCTCCTGCCAGACACCGCTGGGGCGGTATTACGTGGACGGAACGAACCTGCTGGGCACCGAATACGTGGAGGCCGGAGCCGTGCCCATGCCGGGACGCTGGCTCACGCTGGGAGCTGCTTTCGAGCTGAAATGAGAACTTCGATATCGGCGGCCAAAATAAGAAGGGCGCCTCCGGGCGCACAATCTTTGATCTAAAATTCTCTCTCAGTCCTGCCAGAAGGCTTCCAGCGTCAGGCGGTGCAGCCCGATGAAGCAGGACGGGGGCGGTGCGGTCAGGCGGCCTTTCTGTACCGGCGCGGGCAGCTGCTCCATGGCCGCAGGGCATGCCCAGGATGAGGTCGATACAAATCCCGGGACCTGCACGGTCATCCGATGCCTGCCCTGCCTGCGCAGGCCAGCCGTATCGCCGTTGTAAAATTCAATTCGCATTTTGATCCGGTTGAATATTTCCAAATAGGATTAATAGGCGATATCCTGCAGCATCTCGAAGCGGGGGCATGCAAGCGCGTCGGGCTCGCGGTGCCTGTACATGCCGCGGATAGACATGGAACACTCATAGCCGCCGAAGCCGCTCATATACATGCGCTTGCTGCTATTGGTCATATCATAGGACATAGTGACCGCCCAGTCTTTGTATTCAACCTTTACCATGGGTATGAAGGCATCCTGCAGGCGATAGAAGCAGCCGGCGGAAAGACGCATATCGGGAGCGTCGGCATTGGCGCGGAAGCTATGGCTCAGGAGCAGGCCGCCGATAGTTTCCTGGTAGGGATCCTGCCGCTGATAATTGAGATGGGCAGTCAGGCCGTATCCATCGCCCAGACGCGCGCTCAGGCCTGCGCTGGCTGTCCAGCGGGTCGTGAGCCGGATCATCGATTCCTCGAAGAAGCTTTCCTGAGGCCGGCTGACATGGTAGCCGGCAAAGCCGATGTAGTAGTTCGTAGCCGGGGACAAGGTCCCGCTCAGGCTGATCCCGGCAGAGGCGTCGAAGTGATGCAGGGACGCGGAAACCAGGTTCTCATTGGTGGAGACGCTGCCATTGTAGACGCCGTTGCTGTACTGGCTCGCTGTGCGCACTTTGGAGATGTCGAAGCTGCGCTGCAGGTAGCCTCCGCAAAGGCCCACCGAAAGGTAGGTCTTGGAGTCCATGCCCAATGCCTTGTTGTAGTTTACCGATCCGTAGGCGCTGACGGAATTGAGGTTCAGGCTGCCGGCCTTGTCGTAGACCGCGGCGAGGCCGAAGCTGAGATAGTCCTTGGTAGCATCGCGCAGCAGGATCTTGGTCTCGGCATTGACCAGCGCGGTCTGGAAGGGGACGGCAAACTCGCCCCATTGCGAACGGTAGTTTACGGCCACTTTATAGTCGCCGCTGAAAATGCCGACCAGCGCGGGATTGCGCAGTGCGGCGCATTCGAAGAACTGCGAGAAGTGGATGTCCTGGGCCTTCGCGCTTGTTGCTCCTAGGATGGCGATGCTCAGAAGGGTGTAGATCTTTTTCACGGTTTCAGTTATTTTAAGGTGGTAGGATGGCCGGCCATCGGTTTCATTGTCACGCGTCTCCGCCGGCCATCCGATATTGTTTATGATGTTTTCTGCTTTTTATTTTATACCTCTTAGCGTACCAGCGTAACGTCCCCACGGATCACGATCTTCTTCCCGCTCGCGCATACCGCATCCATCACGTAGACGTACACGTCGGCCTTGAGCTGCTGATTGCGGAAGGTCCCGTCCCAGCCTGCGGCCTGATCGTTTACGGAAATATTGCGCGCGGAATACACGACCTCGCCCCAGCGGTCGTAGACCTGGAAGTGATCCACCCGGGCATTGCCTACGCCCTGGGGATAGAAGCGGTCGTTATTGCCATCGGCGTTCGGGCTGAACATATTGGCGAAGAAGAAGTACTTCTCGTCGCAGACATCCGTGATGCGCAGGGTATCGGTAGCGGTACAGCCGAGATCGTTGGCAACCCTGGCTACATATATCGCCTTGCCGGCGACCTGGTGCACCGGGTCCTGGCAATCCGAGCAGCTCAGGCCGGTCGAGGGAATCCAGGTGATGCGGCTGGCGTGCTCCATGCTGGCATGAAGCGTCACCTCTGCGCCTATGGCGGCCTCGATATCGTTACCCACTTTGACGACCGGGGTCGGAAGAACTTCTACTTCCTGTACGAGGGTATCGGCATAGCAGCGGTTTTCCGTGATCGCCACGCTGTAGCGCGTCGTCTGCTGCGGAGCCACGCGGATAACGCTGTCTGTCCGGTTGTTCTCCGTCAGCCATACACGGGAAATACCGCCGAAGCTGCGAAGCGTGGCCGAGTCGCCCTGGCAGATGCGGACGCTCTCCGAGATCCCGACCGGTGCGCGCTGCATGACCGCTACACGTACCCGGGCGGTATCGCGGCAGCCATTGCTGTCGATGCCGATTACGGTGAACATCGTATCCTGCTGCAGCGTGGCAACGGGAATCGCGCAATCGGAGCAGCTCAGCCAGTTGGCCGGAGACCAGGAATAGCCGGCGGCGCCGCTTGCGCTCAGCTGCACCCTGCCGCCCTTGCAGACAGTATCGGAGGTAGTCGCTGCCGTCACGGAAATACCCGATTGCGCGGATATCGCGGCCGTGGAGCTGTCCTTGCATCCGAGCTTGTCGGTAACGACGACCTGGTAAGCGCCGGCTGTAAGTCCGGAGATCGTCGCGGTAGGCAGCGCGGGAACGGTGTTCCACTGGTAGTTGTAGGGTGGATTGCCGCCCGTTGCCAGCGCGCTGAGGCTGCCGTGTGCGGAGCCGTTGCAGGTATTGTGGCTCGTGATGCGGATATCGATGCTGTCCGGATTGGTGAGGGTTACGGTGCCGGTTGCCGTACATCCGGCCGCTGTGGTCACGGTCACGGTATAGCTTCCTGCGCGGAGACCGCGGGC
>JASLDA010000491.1 GCA_030151745.1 Chitinophagaceae bacterium
TTTTCCTGTCATGGTGAGCGCAGGTTCGGGTTCGGGCGAACCGGAGTCGAACCACGACAGGAAAAGCCCTGGGAGCGCCGCCTGGTTCATGCCGCCCTTCGACTACGCTCACCCTTCGACTGCGCTCAGGGTGACATGAACCACGTCCCGGATGATTGCGGCGCGCGGCATAAATCTCAGGATGACATTGATCGATTTTCGGGATAGGCTCTGAATGATGTTCCGCAAGGACTGCGCTTGCTTCGCGAATGAAGCCGCGCTTTATCCCCTGCGGGTAAATAGCAGGCGGAACGACTCGTTCCGCCTGCCTTGCCGGGGAATTAGCACCCTTCTCAGGGAAGGAGCTTAAAGGCCACGTCCTTGCGCGCCGTCGCGCCGTCATGGTCGATGATCGTGATCAGGCTGAGGTTGACGGTGCGCGCCTGGGAGGTGCCGGCCACCCAAACTTCGCTGATGTCGAAGCTATCCGCATGGGTATGCTGTGCGATATCGTAAATGACGGAGTCGGTAGCGCTGTCGCTGAGCTTGATCTCGTAGCCGTGCAGCTCGCTGGGATAGCTTACCCGCGCCCGGATCAGCACGGTATCCCCGCTGTGGAATATCTGCCCGGCCTGGGGGCTCAGGATCGTCGCACTGACCTGCTGCGGATCGGGCGTTACGTTGTCGTCTTTCTGGCAGGCGCTGAAAAGCAGCAGGGCTGCAAAGCCTGCGGATATGGTTTTCTTCATTGAGTTTTTCGTTTAGAAAAGCAGGAAAAGACCTGCGTCGATTTTGTTGGTTGCGGTGACGTAGCCTGTCGCGTAATCCTGGCTCAGCGGCAGCTGCCAGACCACGCGCAGCCCCAGCCGTTTGTAATACGCCTGCATTCCCGCGGCGGCAAAGCAGAGATAGCCCCCGCTTTGCTTATTGAGCCACCTGCGCTCGTAGTTGTCGTAGTCGTGCAGGCTGTACTCGTAACGGATCCCGGCCTGGGGAGTCAGCGTCACATCTCTATGCGTGAATGAATGGAAGGCCAGGAGTCCTGCGCCCAGCCGGTTGCCGTACTTATAACTCTCGGAATTGGGCAGCGTGATCGTGTATGACGCATCCAGGTTCAGTCCGTTGTTCCGGCGGCGCAGCGTGTAATTGGTATTCAGGATGAAATCCCAGGAACCGGTCCCGGGCTGCATGTTCGGCAGGCCTTCCTTATCGCGCTGCGTAATACCGGTATAGCTCCCGGTCGGAAGCTTCAGCCCCCCGCCGGCCAGGAGCTGGCTCTGCCAGCCGGAACGGGCGGGATCGTCCTTGATCAATATCACATTCGCCAGGAAGGAAATATCGCCGATGCCGGACATCGTGACCGTGCCCGTATCGCCGCGCTGCTGGTTATAGCGGTACGGCAGGAAAGCGAAGAGCTGCAGCCGGCTGCCCACATTGTACCGTCCCCAGACCTGCAAGGTATTGTAGTAATCCTTCGCCTGCTCGTTCGGGCGGTTTTCGAACAGTGAGGGATGGTCGCTGCTGAAGCCGTTGTAGAGATACTGGATGCCTATGAAATTGAACGTCGCCTTGGGCAGTATGCCAAGGCTGTTGCTGGAAGCCGAGCAGCCGCAGACGTCGCAGGCGCGCGCCGGAGCTCCCAGAACCGATGCCAGCAGCATCAGCCCCATGATTCGTTTCATTGGAAAAGCTGTTAGAATGTATAGATACCAGGGACCTGGCAGGCAGACCCGGGATTGCGGCAATACCGGCAATAAAGTCATTCCCCGGGCGCGGCAGCGCACATGGGGAAATAACAGGAGCCGCTGCCGCTAAGGCAAGGCTACCGGACATTGCATGACCAGCCTAACAGCAGGAAGCAGGCGGATGAAAAACGGAAGAAGCTGCCAGCCGGCCGTGCAGATGTTGCAGCCCGGGCGTATGTACGGCATCGTCGCAGAACCCGAAGCGGCCCGGGGACTGGCCCGGGACGAGGGGCAGGATACAGGCCAGGACCTCGATCTTCAGGGTCTTGGCAGGCGTGTTGCCGGAAGGCTTTTCGTTATCGTCCACTTTCCGGAGCTGCTTGCGGAGATAACATTTCCCGCAGCATTTCATCTGCGGCTTGTCGCGGTTCTCGCAGAGATTCTGCGCGACATAGCTCTTGTTCAGCTCATAGAGACCAAGCACCGCGACATGCGCCAGGCACTGCAGCAGCAGGCACAAACCCAGCAGGATCGCGGTAACTCGCTTCACACCGCAAAGGTAGGGACGGGAGCTTTCCCGGTCGCAATCGGCCGAGCGCCTTTTTTAAAAAGCAAAACGGTTGAGCCGGCTGCTTTTACGGCTCGCTGCATCCCGGCCTGGCGGTACCACTGGACGATGCGGAGCAGCCTGTCCAGGCTCTTCACAGCAATTTAAACCGGTTAAATATCGCCAGGGTCTCGTCCCGGTACGTCGGACCGATACCGATGGCCTGATCGCCCACGCGGATGAGTTTCCGTCCAGCTCGTTGACGTAGTTCATATTCACGATGTACGATTTGCTTACCCGGATGAAATACCCCTTGTCGCTCAGCATATCGGCCATGTGCTTCATCGTACTATAGACGACGATGCGCGTAGTCCCGATCCAGAGCCTGACATAGTCTTCCAAACCTTCAACCAGCCACAGCTCCTGAAGATTCACCTTCACCAGCTTGCCTTCCGCCTTTACGAACATCATATCCGGGCGTACCTCCTTCTGCACCTTTGCCTCCGGCTTATCCTGTTGCAGGAATCTCCTGGCTTGCTGGATAGCCGTCAGGAAACGGTCAAAGGAAACAGGTTTTACCAGGTAGGCGCCTATGTCCGTATCAGGCACCGCGACACCAGCATCGACAGCATTCAGATCAATGTGGCGAAGTGCGATCATGACAGCATCTTCCTTCGGCTGAACATCTACGAAGGGGCGACAGCCTGGTAAACGTGCCTGACGAGCCGATCTATGTCAGCACAGATACAGCCACGGCGATGAAAAGATCCTTGTGGACCTGAGCAGGCGGAATATCATGGTGAGTCGCAACATTATCCTCTCTGCAGAGCTGGTAAAGAACCCTGGCGGAAAGGCGTTGTATTTCTGTGCAGAATTGCCCGGAAACCGCGGCTACATGCGTGTGACAAGCCGGGGCAAATGGGGGACCTTTCCCATGTTGGGTCCAAGCATCAGCGCGTATGTGACGTACTGAAGCGTAATCTGCGGTCCTGGCAATATTCCCGGGCCGCAATAAGTTCAGTATTTACGAAAATCGGAGGGCCGCACATGGGTGAATTCCTGGAAGGCATCGCTGAAGGAGCTGATCGTGCCGTAGCCGACCAGGCCTGCGATATCGCCGATGGTCTTCCGGGTTTTCAGAATCAGCTCGATGGCCTTCACCATCCGGACGGTCTTCAGAAACTGGAGAAAGGAAAGCTGCATCGTGGACTGGAACAGCCGGGACATGGTACGCTCGCTGACATTGAAGCGGCTGCTTACGCTCTTCAGGCTAAGCGGCTCGGCCATGTTCTTCTCGAGGTACTTCAGGATCGGCTGCATCCGCTCATCGTCCGTGACGGGAAGAATAATGGGCAGCGCGTTGTTGTTCAGCTGAGGCAGCAGGTTCTTCAGCGCAACCAGGAATTCGAAGTGCTTGTCCTGGTGACCCACATGCCTGCCGTCCCAGCGTTCCGTATGATTGATCATCCGGATCAGCAGCTCACTGGCCGGGTAAATACCGAGCTTCCCGTAAAAAGGATCGGCCTCGTCGTCATGCGCGTAGAAATACAGCGACCTCAGCACCGTTGCCGAATAGCCGATGCGTAAGACATGCTCGATGCCCTGGGGTATCCAGAAGTAATGCCGCGCCGGTACCACATAGGTCCTGTAGCCTATCGTCACAAAGGCGATGCCTCCTTCCACATAGCTGAGCTGCCCTTTGGTATGGCTGTGAAGCGGGATCAGCTTTTCAGACTTCTCGTGCATCACGAACACGCTATTCGCCTGCTTGTCGATCTCCGGAAGCGCCGCTATCAGTCCCATTTATCTGCATGGCATATACCCGCCGCTGCAAATTTACGCCACTTGACCGGAATGATGTAAAGATTGACTTTTTCCGGCAAAGATGACATATACGGCCCCGGTAATTTTGCATCCCAGCAACATGATCCGTAGCATCACTACATTTCTATTGGGCATGACGCTGGTAAGTCATACGGCTCTTACATATGGCAAGACCAGCGTTGCAGATAAAGACACCCTAAGCATCTCACTGCCGGAAGCCTGGAGCAAAGCGGAAGCCCACAGCCGCCTGATCGGGATCAAAAGGAAGGCCGCCGGCATCGCGGGGGAGGAAGTCAGGGACGCGCGCATGGAACGCCTGCCGGAGCTGGGATTGAGCGGCAGCGCCGAGAAGGCAAGCAATATCCCGATCTATGAGAACGGACTTTTTTCAAGCCCCACGCAGCAGCACGAGGTCATCCACACCCTATACCGGGTGGGCGCGGATCTCTACCTGAACATCTACAACGGCAATAAGCTCAACCTGAAGATCGAAAGCGACAAGACCCTGCACCAGCTCAGCCTGATCCGGCAGGACCAGGCGGTTTCCGACATCCGCTACAGGACAGCGGCGCTTTACCTCGACCTGCAGAAATCGCTCATTTCCCGGGACCTGATCGTCCGGGATATCGCCGACCAGGAAAAGCAGCTGAAGGAGATCAGGGCCTTCCATAAAAACGGGACTGTGCTCAGGAGCGATGTCCTGCGCGTGGAGCTGGAACTGTCCCGCCGCAACATGGCGCTGGTCACCATCGAGAACGATATCCTGATCGCCGTCCAGAAGCTCAACATCATCATGGGGGAGCCGGACGAGAAGATGATCCTTCCGGCTGCACCCGGCGCGCATTGGGACGACAGCACGAGCTATGAGCGATACCTGGAAGATGCCATGCGTCATTCCTTTCCTTACCACCTATCGGAGAAGCAGACCGTGCTAAGCGAAATACACCTGAAGCAGGTAAAGGCAAACGCGCGTCCGAAACTGGGCATGTACGGGGACTTCTATTATGCCAATCCCCAGATATTCCTGTATCCCTACAATCCTTACTGGTATTCCCTGGGCGTGGCTGGGCTCAAGGCTTCTTTCCCCCTATCCGAGCTCTATCATAACGTCCATAAAGTACGGGCCGCGAGGCTGGAGCTGGAAAAGGAGGAAGAAGCGCATAGAGACGCGGAGGACAATGTGCGCCAGCATGTGAAGGAGGCCTTCCTCCGCTACAGGGAAGCCCTGGTGCAGATACAGGTGGCGGAGAGAAACGTGGCGCAGGCGGAGGAAAATGCACGCATCGTCAAGAATACCTACTTCAGCCAGACCTCCCTGATCACGGATCTGCTGGACGCAGACGTCCAGCTGCTGCAGACCCGCTTCGAGCTCGCTGCCGCCCGTATCATGGCGCAGAACAAATATTACTTGCTTCAAAACATTACTGGTGTATTGTAAAAAGGGATGAAAAAGAAATACTCCGTTACGGACAGACTGATCACGAGAATAACCGGATGGATCGCAGCGGCTGTTTCCATCGCCCTTGCCGTCTGGGGCATATGCACGCTGTGGGGCTACTACGTTTATGAGCAGACGAACGATGCGCAGGTGGAAGAATACGTCAACCCGGTGATTTCCCGGGCCGGCGGCTTTATCTCGGCCGTGAAATTCGAAGAGAATCAACACGTACGAAAAGGGGATACCCTCCTCATCATCGACAACCGGGAATACGTGCTGCAGCAGGAGCAGACCGAAGCCTCCATACGGAAAGCGGAAGCTCAGCTGCAGGTGCTGGAAAGCAATATGCACACGCTCGAGAAAACCGCGGCCTCTTCCAGGGCGCGGATAACGGCAGCGGAGGCCAAAGTCTGGAAGCAGCAGCTGGACTACGACCGCTATAAGCAGCTGTACCACGAAGAGTCCGCCACGCAGCAGCAGCTGGAGAACATGCAGGCCACGCTGGACGTGAATAAAAGCGACTACAGGTCGGCGGAGGAGGACTACAACGCCGCAAGCTCCCGCATAGAAGACATACGTGCGGAGAAGACGATGGTCTATGCGGAGCTCAGCCGGCTGCGCGCCCTCCTGGACCGGCACAAGCTGGACGTCAGCTACACGATCATTACCGCGCCCTACGACGGCAGGATGGGCCGGCGCAGCGTGGAGGCGGGTCAGATGATAGACGCGGGGGAAACACTGGCATTCATCGTCAACAACGAGACCGACAAATGGGTCGTGGCCAACTATAAGGAAACGCAGGTCGGGCATATGCGCATCGGCGACTCGGTGAAGGTAGTCGCGGACGCATACCCCGGCAGGGAGTTCAGGGGCACGATCATCTCGCTCTCCCCCGCTACGGGCTCCAGCTTCTCTCTGCTTCCGCCGGACAACTCCACGGGAAACTATGTCAAGATCGTGCAGCGCGTGCCGGTGCGCATCCGCATCGACGGCGAGCGCAAGGACATCGATGTGCTGAAGGTCGGGATGAACGTCAACGTCTACGTGCCCAAAGACCAGCACCATGGATAGCGGCATCCCGATATTCAAAAGCTGGGCACCGGAGTGGATGGTAAAGCTCATCCTCTTCCTGCTGATACTGCCCAGCATCGTGCTGTTCTTCCTGCCTCTGGCCAATATCAACGCCGCGGCCGGCTATTACGGCAGCGAGCCCGCGGATATGCAGTTCGCCGTAGCCCTCTTCTATGCCGGATATGCCGGCTTCTACAGCCTGGAACGGCGCTTCTTTACCTACCTGGCGGCAAAGGAGTACTTCATCCTGTTCACCTTCCTGCAACTCCTCACCAGCTTCGCCTGCTTCCGCACGCATGAAGTCTATGTTCTCTTCCCGCTGCGGTTCATACAGGGCATGCTGTTTGCCTGCACCGTCAATCTTTCCCTCGCGCTGATGTTCACCCGGCTGCGCAGCGAGCGGGCTCGGGAAGTCAGCTTCTCCATCTTCTTCGGGCTGCTCCTGTGCGCCATACCCTTCAATAATTTCGTGACGGCAGACCTCATAGACGCCTTCGATTATAACATCGTCTACAAGACCGCGCTGTTCGCATACATGCCCTGCCTGGTGCTGCTCGTCCTTACGATGAACAAAGTGCGTTTGAACGTCCGCTTTCCCCTGTACAAGCTGGACTGGCAGAGCTTCTGCCTGTACAGCATCGTGCTCAGCCTGATCGGCTACGTCATGATCTACGGGCAGGAATATTACTGGCTGGAGGACCGCCGCATCCGTTACGGCGTCGTCGCAATAGCCGGGCTTTCGGCCCTGGCCGCGTTGCGGCAGCAGGCGATGAAGCGCCCGTACATCGATCTGCGCATATTCCGGTTCCGAAATTTCAAGGTAGGTCTGCTGGTATTGTTCGTCATGTACATATGCCGTTTCGCCTCGGGCATTACCAACAGCTTCTTCGCGACGGTGCTGCGTTTCGACCCGATGCACGTTTCCTATATCAACCTCCTGAATCTCTCGGGGCTGATCGCCGGCGTCTTCATAGCCTGCTGCATGATCCTCCAGAAGAAGCGGATCCGGCATATCTGGCTGCCGGGCTTCCTGCTGCTGCTGGCCTTCCACATCCGCATGTACTTCCTTTTCGACGTGCAGGCGGACGAGCACAACTATTTCATACCGCTGTTCATCCAGGGACTGGGCGTCGGCCTGATCATGGTGCCGACTATCGTGTATACCATTTCCTCTGTGCCCCCTGCCCTGGGCCCTTCCGCGGCGGCGGTCTGCCTGGCCGTCCGGTATCTCGGCTTTTGCGTCAGCATCGGCCTGATCAATTACTTCGAGCTCTTCGGGAAAAGCAGGCACTACAACGCTTTCCAGGACCACCTCAGCACCATAGACCCTATGGCGAGGCAATTCCTTCATAAACGGTCGGCCTACCTGGCAGCGAAGGGGCTGCCCCACAGGCAAGCAGCGAAAGCCGCGGATAAGCTGCTGACCGGCAAGATCAACGCGCAGGGGCAGCTGCGCTTCGCGATGGACTACTACGAGCTGATGTCCTGGCTGATCGTAGCTGCCCTGCTCCTGCTGGCACTATTTCCTTACCTGAACCGGACCACGGCCTATCTAAGATCCCGGAGGCTTGCTCCGGCATAATATTTCACACTCAAAATCTCAACTATGGCGCCGGTATTCAGGATCAAACGAGCTTATGAAAAGCCGCTTAAGAAAGACGGCTACAGGGTACTCGTGGACAGGCTATGGCCTCGGGGCATAAAAAAGGAAGAGGCTGCATTGGACGAATGGGCGAAAGACCTGGCCCCTTCCGCGCACCTCAGGAAATGGTTCGGGCACGAAGTGGTGCTCTGGGACGAGTTCCAGAAGAAGTACAAGGCGGAGCTGCGGCACAATGAGGCTGTCGACGCCTTCGTCGAAACCCACGCGGACCGGAAGCTCATCACGCTGGTATACGGCGCCAAGGACGAAGCGCACAATCACGCGATCGTGCTGCAGCAATTCCTGGAGAAGCGATATGAGTCCTGAGAAGAAGACCATATTGCTCACCCTGGTCTATAAAGGCCGGGAATATCCCGTTTATACAGCACACGACGAATACTATTCCCTGATGAGCCTGATATCGGATCATGCCGACATTCCCGCATTCGGCCTCTGCAGCGGCATGGGAAGCTGCGGCACCTGTATGGTGGAGATCCGGGGCCGCAACCTGCCGGGCGGGTACAGGGCCCTCTCCTGCGGCATCCCGGTAGACGACGCCCTCGCCAATGTCGTCGTAACGGTACAGGAAGACAGGTGTTATTAAACGACTCCTTACATGCAATGAGAAATACAATGGGCATAAGATACGGGCTGGCCGGCCTGCTGACTCTCGCACTCGCCGGCTGCACCAAGGAAAGCAAGACGTTCACGCTGAAAACCGTACGGCTGAATGAATACCGGCGGATGGGCTTCCCGGCACAGAAGCTACACCTGGAGGTCTTCGGGGAGAACAACCCGGACCCGCTGGCGAATACCGGATACTACCCCGCCGACCTTACGCTGCCGGCGAGCTTCAAGATGTACCCATCATTGCCCATGAACCTGTACAGCGATGCCTACGAAGTGCAGCTATGGGGCGACAGCTCGGGGCATATCGGCACCTGCAGGATCAATATGGAGGAATACAAGATCATATTCCCGATCGATATGGAAGTGAAAAACGACAGTCTGAATATATCCATCATAGGCTCCTGGCAGTGATCGCCCTGCACGCCCGCCGAAAAATCATAAAACCCGAACCATTCGAAAATGACCATGAAAACACAAGTGGATGTCCTCGTCATCGGCGCAGGGCCCTCCGGCACCGTGGCCGCCGGCATCCTGCACAAAGCGGGCCTGCAGGTGCAGATCGTAGAGAAGATGCGCTTCCCGCGCTTCGTGATCGGCGAAAGCCTGCTGCCCCGCTGCATGGAAGCCCTGGACGAGGCCGGCTTGCTGAAAGCGGTGGAAGCCCGCGGCTTCCAGCAGAAAACAGGCGCCAAGTTCATCTGGGGCGGCAAGCTCTGCGACTTCAAATTCTCGCAGCAATACACTAAAGGCTGGGATTACGCCTACCAGGTGCCCCGGGCCGACTTCGACAAGACGCTGGCAGATACCTGCGCGGGAATGGGCATCCCTGTTCATTACGAGACGGAAGTCACCGGCGTAAGGATCCGCGAAGACGGCTCATCGGTCGTCACGGTACGTCTGCCGGACGGGAACGAAGCGCATATAGAAGCCCGGTTCATCGTGGACGGCAGCGGCTACGGCCGCGTGCTGCCGACACTCTTCGGCCTGAACAAGCCCTCCACGCAGTACACCCGGAAGGCCATGTTCGCGCATATGAAAGATCCCTACCGCCAGGAAGCCGACGAGCCGGACCGCATCACCATCTACGTCCATAACCCCAGGACCTGGATATGGGTCATCCCATTCTCGAACGGGAATACCTCGGTAGGCTATGTAGGCGATCCTGAATTCTTCGATTCCTTCCCCGGGGATATGAGCTCGCAATTCCGGGCCATGCTGAACGCGGAGCCCGATCTGAAGACCCGGTTCCGGCAGTTCGAGATGGCCTGGAGCGAGCCCCGCGTACTGCAAGGCTGGAGCGCAACGACGGAGACCTTCTTTGGAAAGGGCTTCGTGCTGACAGGAAACGTCACCGAGTTCCTGGATCCCGTCTTCTCCTCGGGCGTGACATTGGCAACCGTATCCGCGCAAAAAGCCGCCCAGCTCGTCATCCGGCACCTGAACGGCGAAGCGGTAGACTGGCAGCGGGAGTACATGGACTATATGCAGACCGGCGTGGACGTATTCCGCACCTTCGTCAACGGCTGGTATGACGGGACTCTGTTCAGGATATTCTTTGCTGAAGACAAAGACGCGGATATGCAGAATAAGATATGCTCCGTGCTGGCCGGGTATGTCTGGGACGAGAGCAATCCCTTTGTAAGGAAGTCCGAGCAAACCGTGCGCAGCCTTGCCAATTACCTGGACATGAAACTGCAACCGGGGACATAGAGGGTTGTCGGCAGGAGAAATTAGCCTATGCCTTGGGCAACGCCTCCTGCGCCCCGGCCGGCAGGAC